>NZ_QUGO01000016.1:0-83589 GCF_003479105.1 Blautia sp. AF19-13LB | reverse complement strand
GAATCACAGGCAAGAAATAAGTATACCTATTTTGCTTCTGTAGCGAAAAAGGAAGGTTAGTATAAGAAGGTATGATGGTATGAAGATATTAGTAATTCCTGATGTTCATCTTAAACCGCAGATGTTTAAACAGGCTACAGCTCTTATGCATCAGGGAATTGCCGATCGAGCGGTATGTCTGATGGACATCCCTGATGATTGGGACAAGCAATATAATGTCGGACTTTATGAAGAAACTTATGATGAGGCTATTCGGTTTGCAAAAGCATTTCCGGAAACAGCCTGGTGCTACGGGAATCACGATTTGAGTTATCTGTGGCATTGTCTGGAGAGCGGTTATAGCTCCATGGCTTCACTGACAGTGCAAAGAAAGTTGTTGGATTTGCGAGAGGCTGTTCCAGAAGATAATCCCATTAAATATGTTCAGAGAATAGACAATGTTCTCTTTTCTCATGGAGGCGTACTGAATTTCTTTGTAGAGGAATATGTTCCGCGAGCAAAATATAATGATGTGGATGCTGTGCTAGAGACGATTAATCAGCTCGGAAGAATCGAGATGTGGAATGATGCATCGCCGATCTGGCTGAGACCACAGCATTCAAAAATGAGATTATATAAGCCACGTAAGTTGTTGCAGGTTGTAGGCCATACACCTATGGATGCAATTACGAAAGAGGGAAATCTGATTAGCACGGATGTGTTTTCAACTTACAGAGATGGAAAGCCGATTGGAACGGAGGAGTTCCTCTTGCTCGATACAGTGACATGGGAATACTGCGGAATTAAGATGTAGAATCCGATACGTAATTGGATGCATATTATGTCTGCGTCTCAAATACGCTGCTTCTTTTTCATACTCTGTAATGGAAAACCAACGAAAATCTCTTTTTACCTCAAAAGAAAGTAATAGCCACCAAAAATATCGGAAAAACTTTGTGAAAAAATAGAATTGTGTTTCGCAAGGGTCCCCTGTAAAATAGCGGGCAGGAGGAAAAGAGAGAAAAGGAGCTTCTTAATCTTATGGGAACAAATGAAAAGAATATGACTGCGGGATCCCCCGGAAAACTGATCATAACGTTTGCCATACCACTGATGCTCGGAAATATTTTCCAGCAGTTTTATACGATGGCGGACACCATGATTGTTGGCCAGGTGGTAGGAGTAGAAGCGTTGGCGGCAGTAGGCGCCGGAGACTGGCTGGTCTGGCTGGTGCTGGGCATCATGACAGGTATCACACAGGGCTTTTCGATTCTTGTATCGCAGTACTATGGAGCAGGGGAAAAGGAAAATCTGAAATGTGCGGTGGCGAAAAGCTATATTATGACAGCATTACTGTCTGTGATTGTACTTGCAGTAAGTGAAGGCGCAGTTTATCACGTTCTTTTATTTTTGCAGACACCGGATAATGTTATTGATCTGACGATGCTATATTTACGGCTGATTTTTGCGGGAGTCCCGATTATAGCTGCCTATAATATCTTTGCGGCGATCTTAAGGGCACTTGGAAACAGCAGATCTCCATTGATTGCAATGACCGTGGCAGCAGTGATCAATGTGGGACTTGACCTGCTGTTTGTGGCAGTTTTTGGCTGGGGCGTAGCCGGAGCAGCCGTGGCGACCGTTATTGCACAGGGATTTTCAGCCTTGTACTGTCTGCTTGTATTACGGAAAATCAGGGATATCCGACTGGAAAAGGAGGATTTTTACAGGCAGCCGTCTATGAGTCTGCGGCTTTTGAAGCTGGGGACTCCTCTTGCCATACAGAACGTGATCATTTCTGTGGGAGGACTTACGGTGCAGTATGTGATCAATGGCTTTGGCTTTCTGTTTGTAGCCGGATTTACGGCAACGAACAAGCTGTATGGAATTTTGGAGATGGCAGCCGTTTCCTATGGATATGCGATTACAACGTATGTAGGGCAGAATCTTGGCGCAAAGAAATATCAGAGAATCCGAAAAGGTGTGCGCAGCGGTACGTATATGGCAGTGCTCACTTCTGTTTTCATTTCCGGTATGATGGTGCTGATTGGGCGTAATATATTGTCTCTGTTTGTATCCGGTGAACCGGAGCAGATCCGACAGGTGTTAGATATTGCATATAAGTATTTGTTTATCATGGCTGTCTTTTTGTGGATACTGTATTTGCTGCATGTGTATCGTTCCGCGATCCAGGGGCTGGGCAATACTTTGATTCCGCTTGCCAGCGGCATTGCAGAATTTGTGATGCGTGTCAGCGTTGCGCTGCTGCTGCCGAAATGGATCGGCGAAGATGGAATATACTATGCCGAGATCTGTGCATGGAGCAGTGCGGCTGTTTTACTGATCATAAGCTATATGATTCTGATACGAAAATATAAAGATGCTAAAACGTCAGAAAGCTGATACAGTCTCGCCTGCAAGAGGATTTTAGATCTCTTACCCCGCTTAAAGCATAAGTAAGAAATAATACAAAAAAAGCAGTGCTGCAGAACGCAAACTACAGGAAACAGATGGGAAGGCGTACCCGAGGTACGACAAAAATCTGTCATGCGGTAATTTGCGCTCTGTGGGACTGCTTTTTTGCATGATTCTTGGAGTTTTGGGGAATTACGACAAGAAATAACCAAAAATTTCAATAACTAATCCAAAAATATTCTATTTTTTTTCAGACCGCTTGTGATTATAATGAATTCATCAGCTAGGAACGAAGCGAATCTAGCAAAATCACCAAACGGGAGGAATAAAAATGAAAAGAAAAGCATTAGCAGCAATTATGGCAGTAGCTATGGCAGTATCCATGGCTGGCTGTGGAGGATCCCCATCAGAGTCTAAAGATTCTACCCAGAAAACAGAAACAGCAGATTCTACGGCATCAACGGGCGGAAGCGTAGAAAACAAGGACAAACCTCTGTGCTGGTTCAACCGTCAGCCATCCAGCAGTGCTACCGGCGAACTGGACAAAGATGCTCTGAATTTCAACGGAAATACGTATTACGTAGGTTTCGATGCAAACCAGGGTGCTGAACTGCAGGGACAGATGGTTCTGGATTACATTAAGAAAAACGCAGACACGATCGACAGAAACGGTGACGGCGTAATCGGATATGTTCTGGCAATCGGTGATATCGGACATAACGATTCTATCGCCCGTACACGTGGTGTTCGTTCCGCACTTGGAACAGGTGTAGATGCAGACGGCGGAGTAGATTCTACACCGGCCGGAACAAACGTAGACGGAAAAGCAAAGGTTGTGCAGGATGCAACTCTGGATGTAGACGGAAAAACATATACCATCCGTGAGCTGGCTTCTCAGGAAATGAAAAACTCAGCAGGTGCAACATGGGATGCTGCAACAGCTGGTAACGCGATCGGAACATGGACAGCTTCCTTCGGTGATCAGATCGATGTTGTAGTTTCCAACAACGATGGTATGGGAATGTCAATGTTCAATGCATGGGCAAAAGACAACAAAGTTCCTACCTTTGGTTACGATGCAAACAGCGATGCTGTAGCAGCAATCGGTGAAGGATATGGCGGAACAATTTCTCAGCATGCAGACGTTCAGGCTTACCTGACACTGAGAGTTCTGCGTAACGCACTGGACGGTGTAGACATTGATACCGGTATCGGTACAGCAGATGAAGCCGGCAACTGCCTGACAGAGGGTGAAGATTACAGATACAGCGAAGAAGAGAGATCTTACTACGCATTAAATATTGCTGTAACAGCCGATAACTACAACGATTTCACAGATTCCACAAAAGTTTACGATAAAGTTGCAAAACAGCTGGATGAAAGCAAGAGCCCATCCAAAAAAGTATGGCTGAATATCTACAACGCATCGGATAACTTCCTGAGCTCTACCTATCAGCCACTGCTGGAGAAATATGATGATCTGCTGAACCTGAAGGTAGATTACATCGGTGGAGACGGACAGACAGAGTCCAATATCACAAACCGTCTTGGAAACCCGAGCGAGTATGATGCTTTTGCAATTAACATGGTTAAGACCGATAATGCAGCAGCATATACATCACTTCTCTCCAAATAATTTGAGACAGAATAAGAGTGTAAATGGTAACGATTCGGAGCCATGCGAAATCGAGATGAGGTCTCTGAATTGTTACCGTAAATGAATGAAATTATAGAGGGGTGTCAGCAATGATACCCTTCTTTATTAAGAAAAGGAAGCGCAGCTATGACAGATGATAAGAATAAATATATCTTATCGATTAACGGCATGAGCAAATCGTTCGGTAGAAATAAGGTTCTGAAACATATCAGCATGAATGTCAAACCTGGAACCATTATGGGACTGATGGGTGAAAACGGTGCCGGAAAATCGACAATGATGAAATGCCTCTTTGGAACCTATCAGAAAGATGAAGGAACCATCGTATTGGACGGAAAAGAAGTGAATTTCTCCGGTCCGAAGGATGCACTGGAAAACGGAGTGGCAATGGTACACCAGGAGTTGAACCAGTGTCTTGAAAGAAGTGTTGTAGATAACATGTTCCTTGGAAGATACCCAAAGAATTCCGTTGGAGTGATCGACGAAGGAAGAATGAAAAAAGAAACATCAGACCTGTTCAGAAAACTGGGAATTACAGTTGATCTGACGCAGCCAATGAAGAAAATGTCTGTATCTCAGAGACAGATGTGTGAGATCGCAAAAGCGATTTCCTATCATTCCAAAGTCATTGTACTGGATGAACCTACATCATCCCTGACTGCACCAGAGGTTGAAAAACTCTTTAAGATGATGCGTCAGCTGAAGGCGCAGGGAATTGCTCTGATCTACATTTCACATAAAATGGATGAAATATTTGAAATCTGTGACGAAATATCCGTACTGCGAGACGGAAGCCTGGTCATGACCAAGCCAAGTAAAGAAACGGATATGAACGAACTGATCGCCGCTATGGTTGGACGTTCTCTGGACAACAGATTTCCGCCTGTGGACAACACACCGGGAGAAACCATTCTCTCCGTACAGAATATATCAACAAAATATGCACCGAAACTGCAGAACATCTCTTTTGATATCAAAAAAGGAGAAATTTTCGGATTCTATGGTCTGGTTGGTGCCGGTCGTACGGAACTTCTGGAGACAATCTTCGGAATTCGTACAAAAGCAGAAGGAAATATCGTATATGATGGAAAAGTACTGAACTTCTCCTCCCCGAAAGATGCTATGGATCACGGATTTGCTCTGATTACAGAGGAAAGAAAAGCCAATGGTCTGTTCCTGAAGGGCGATATTACATTCAATACTACCATTGCAAACATGAAGCATTATAAGAGCGGAGTCGCATTATCGCATGACAAGATGGTGCGTGCAACGGCTGAAGAAATCAAGATCATGCATACAAAATGTATGGGACCGGATGATATGATCGCCAACCTTTCCGGTGGTAATCAGCAGAAGGTTATCTTTGGTAAATGGCTGGAACGTTCACCGAGCGTATTCATGATGGATGACCCGACACGAGGAATCGATGTTGGAGCAAAATATGAAATTTATGAACTGATTATCAATATGGCGAAACAGGGAAAAACAATCATCGTTGTTTCTTCCGAAATGCCGGAGATTCTTGGTATTACCAACCGAATCGGTGTTATGTCTAACGGACGTCTGGCCGGAATCGTAAATACCAAAGAAACAAACCAGGAAGAATTATTGAGACTCAGTGCTAAATACCTGTAACAGGAGGAAAATTGGAAATGGCAGAAAACAGCGTTATTATTTCGTCGGAAGAAGAAGCAAAGCTTTTGAAGCCGATCGATGAATATGTGGAAGAAATCCAGAAAAAAATCGATGCATTACGTGCAGACGGCTTTGACAAAGTGAGCGATCTGAAAAAACAGATCGCAATCGCAAAAGAAAACAAGAACTTATCCGCAACACAGAGAGATAAGATCATTGAAAACAGCAAAAAAGAGCTGGAAAATGCAAAAAAAGTAGAAGCAGACAACAAAGAAGAAATCAAAAAGCTGATCGCAGAGGCAGAAAGCTATCTGGCCGCGCATTACAAAAAGGATTATTACGACGTAGTAAACAAAAGCTGCAAAGCTGCAAAAGCAGAAGAAAACAGCAGATATGAGAAGGTCAAAGCAGATCTAAAGAGCGAGCATCAGAAAAAGGTTGCTTCTCTGAAGGATGCAGAAGAGATTAAGGCTGAGAAATATGTGCTCAAAAATAAATTGTTTGATGCACAGATGGCTCACGAATCGAAGCTTCAGGAGATCAAGGACAGAAGACATGAAGCATTCATGCATAAATATCACCTGATCGACCTGTTGCGGGCTTCCAAATTTACATTCCCGCAGCAGAGAATACAGAAATTGGAAAATTACAGATATACCTTCGATTTATCTCAGTTCCTGTACAAAAACGGTCTGTATATCGTAATCATTCTGATCTTCATCGCACTGTGTATCATCACACCGATCGTTAAAAATACACAGCTGCTGACTGTTACCAACATCCTGAATATCTTACAGCAGGCATCCCCGCGTATGTTCCTTGCACTTGGTGTTGCCGGTCTGATCCTGTTAACAGGTACCGACCTTTCCGTGGGACGTATGGTTGGTATGGGTATGGTTACAGCAACCATCATCATGCATAACGGAATCAATACAGGTGCTGTATTCGGACATGTATTTGACTTCTCCGCTATGCCTGCTACAGCGAAAGCACTGTTTGCACTGTTAATGTGTGTAATCCTTACGACAGCATTTGCCATGATTGCCGGATTCTTCATGGCGAGATTCAAAATGCATCCGTTTATCTCTACCATGGCGAACATGCTGATCATCTTCGGTCTGGTTACCTATGCGACCAAGGGTGTATCCTTCGGTGCGATTGATTCTGCCATCCCGAATACTTTCATTCCGCAGATCGGAAAATTCCCGACCATCATTCTGTGGGCTGTTGCAGCAGTTGCCATTGTATGGTTTATCTGGAACAAAACAACTTTTGGCAAAAACCTGTATGCGGTAGGTGGAAACCCGGAAGCGGCAGCAGTATCCGGTATCTCTGTATTTAAAGTAACAATGGGAGCATTTATGCTGGCAGGTATCCTGTATGGCTTCGGTTCCTGGCTGGAATGTAACCGTATGGTTGGTTCCGGTAGTGCAGCTTACGGACAGGGATGGGATATGGATGCCATCGCAGCCTGCGTAGTTGGTGGTGTATCCTTTACCGGTGGTATCGGTAAGATCTCCGGAGTTGTAACCGGTGTGCTGATCTTTACCTCCCTGACATACGCACTGACAATTCTTGGTATTGATACTAACCTTCAGTTCATCTTCGAAGGTATCATTATCCTGGCAGCCGTAACACTTGACTGTCTGAAATATGTACAGAAAAAATAATGAGACATTCATAAAGATACCAGGAGTGCAAAGCACGTAGCAATCTGGTATCAAAGGGGTCAGAAAAACTTTTGATTCCAACATCTTCATAAACAGATAGAATATAAGACAGCCCGGTCGTCCGATGGATGACCAGGGCGGTCTTTTGTTCTGTTTTGGCAAAAATTTTTGTAACTATTCATTCAGCAGAGAGCAATCTTCTGCTATAATAAAGGAATAATAATATGCTCCGCAAAACAGGAGGATAAGGATGGAACAATATAAAGTGATTCTTGTCGATGATGAAGTAGAGGTCATCGATGTTATGAAAAAAAAGATCCATTGGAATGATCTGGGATTTGACGTAGTGGGAAGTGCCACCAACGGCGTGAAGGCTTTGGAGCTGGTGGAAAAACTTCAGCCTGATGTGGTGCTGACGGACATTAAGATGCCTTATATGGATGGACTGGAGCTGGCAAGAAAGCTGAACCAGGACTATCCTAATATTTACATTATGCTTTGCACCGGCTTTGACGAATTCGAGTATGCGAAAGAGGCCGTCCATCTGGAGATTAAGGAATATATGCTGAAACCCATCAGCGCCACCGAGCTGTCAGAGAGCCTGATGAAGCTGAAAACAACACTGGACAGGGAACGGGAAGAAAAGTTAAATGTAAAAAAACTGGAAGACTATTTCCAGGAGGTTTTACCAAAGCTGCAGTCCAATTTCTTTATTTCCCTGATCGAGGGAAGGGTCAGAGAAGAGGATTATGAACGATTCCTTTTGGACTATCGGGTGGATATGAAGGGACCTTTGTTTTGCTGCATGATTTTTCATACATCGGAAAATGATGTGCCGGATGGCATGAATCCCTTATTGTTATCCATGTCCGTGGAGCGGGAGATCAAACAGCGGCTGATGGAGAACTGTAATTGCCAGGAGTTCATCTATATGGGTAATACCATTCTGATTATGGAACTCCATTCAGAAGATGAGATAGCTCAATTGACGGACAAGTGTGACCGGTTCTGCCGCTGGGCATGGAGAATTATGGGGGCGGCGGTTACCGCAGGGATCGGAACCGTCTGCAACAGTCTGTACGATATCAGTATTTCCTACGAGGGAGCCAGAGAGGCGGTATCCTACCGTGTCCTGTACGGAACGAAAAGAGCCATCAATATCGCGGAGATCGTTCCCAAAGAGTCAAAAAAGGCGGTTCCCTTAGAAGAGACAAGGATGCAGGAGCTGTTTCGTGCCATCCATGTAGGGGATCAGGAGAAGATCCGGAAAGAAGCCATCAAGGAGACAGAAAAGCTCCATAAGAATGCAGCCACCATCAGCCAGTACAATCTGGCTACCATGGAGATTGTCAGCGGATTTTTCAAATTCTGTGCCAATAATTCCATGGATTTCAATGAAATTTCCGGAAATGTACAGAATCTTTACGAAAGAGTGACTCAGCTGGATGAAAGCTCTATGACAAACTGGATCATCAATATGTCTATGGCGATCAGCGAAAAACTGAGAAGTACCAGAAACAGTACCTCCAGACGGATCATCACCGATGCACAGAACATCGTAAAAGACAGATATATGGAACCGGCGCTCTCGCTGGATGATGTGTGCGCAGATCTTGGTGTGTCCAATTCTTACTTTTCGTCCATCTTTAA
The DNA here is from genome assembly GCF_003479105.1 of Blautia sp. AF19-13LB. Lineage (NCBI taxonomy): Bacteria > Bacillati > Bacillota > Clostridia > Lachnospirales > Lachnospiraceae > Blautia > Blautia sp. AF19-13LB. The sequence continues at coordinate 74,583 of NZ_QUGO01000016.1, read as the reverse complement.
AAAGGAAACCGGTCAGTCCTTCGTCTCCTATCTTACCGATTACCGAATGGACAGGGCAGAAGAAATGGTGCTGAACACCGATGAAAAAAGCTATAAGATCGCAGAAAAAGTGGGATATCAGGATGCGAACTACTTCAGCTATGTATTCAAAAAGAAATTCGGTGTTTCCCCTTCCAAATACAGAGCTTCCGGAAAATAGGGAACAGGTGAAAGGGAAAATACATGAAAGATAGAAAAAGAAAGCCGGATTCCAGGAAGAACATCGTATTTAACATACAGTCGATTATCCTGTCTGTCCTTATGGCGATTTCACTGGTTACGATCATTGTAATGGGATTGCTGCTTTACCATCGATTCAAGCTGGCATTGGAAAAAACAGCAGTGGACAACACGGAAGCTACTGTAGAGGCTACCGTGGACCGGTTAGATGCAGACCTGCTGGATATCCGGCAGATTATAAACGGGGCAAACTACAACGTAGTCCAGCAGTTTGATATATCCAGCCGGGAATTCTCGGAGCAGTTCAGTCTGCTCTATGAGACCAATTCCGATAAGATTCAGAGCCTGGCGTTGTATGATCCCAAAGGAAATCTGATCGCATCGGAGCCGGTGGCGGCAGAAAAGAAAAACGTGAAGGTGCAGACACAGGAATGGTACAAAAATGCGGAAGATGCCATTGAAAATATACACTTTTCCACACCGCATATCCAGGAGCTGTTTGAGGATGGATCCTATCGGTACCAATGGGTCGTTTCCCTGAGCAGGTATGTAGATGTCAACAAGGGAGAGACACCGGAAACAGGTATTCTTTTGCTGGATATGAAATATTCTGTGATCAGGGACGTGATGAAACAGATCAATGACTGTTCCGGCGGAATCTACTATTATCTGACCAGTCAGGACGGAGAGATGATCTATCATCCACGGGGAACGGAGTTAAACCGCGGATTATTTGAAGAAAACAGTCTGGACGCGGCAAAATACGAGGACGGAACCTACGAGATACGTTCCGGCGGTCAGAACGAGACCGTGATCGTCGGCAGCGTAGCCTATACAGGCTGGAAGATGATCGGTGTTGTGCCAGAGAGCGTGCAGGCGGCAAACTACAAGAACTTCCGTTACTATGTATTTGCCACGATTCTGGTTCTTCTGGTCATGCTTTTGGAGGGAAATCAGCTGGTATCCCGGAAGATATCCAAACCGATCCGGGAGCTGGATGCTTCCGTCAAGGCCCATGAGGCAGGAGGAAAACCGGATATCTATATCGGCGGCTCCTCGGAGATCCGCCATCTGGGACATTCTGTGCAGAAGTCCTATGAACAGATCGAAAAACTGATGGACGAGATCATCCGGCAGCAAAATGAACGAAGAAAAAGTGAACTGGATGCCCTGCAAAGCCAGATCAACCCCCATTTTCTGTATAATACACTGGAATCCATCACGTGGATGGTGGAAGCCCAGGAAAATGAAGCAGCGGTTCGTATGATTTCTGAACTGGCAAAATTACTTCGTGTCAGTCTATCCCGCGGTAAGACCATCATTCCCATTAAGGATGAGCTGCAGCACAGCAGAAGCTATATGAATATCCAGCTGGCCCGGTACAAAGAGCGATTTAAAACAGAATTCCGGATTGAGGAAGAGATTGAAAACTACTGCATTGTAAAGCTGGTGATCCAGCCTATCCTGGAAAATGCCATCTATTATGGCGTTGGCAATATGGATGAGGATGATGGCGGCATGATCATCGTCAGCGGAAAAAAGAAAGACGAGGACATTCTGATCACCATCGAAGACAATGGGATGGGCATGCGGGAAGAAGTCCTGGAAAATATTCTGACGGATAACAGCAAGGTTCCGAAGCACGGTTCCGGCGTGGGTGTGATCAATGTGCATTCCAGAATCCGGCTGATGTTTGGAGAAGAATACGGACTTTCCATAGAAAGTGAACCGGACGAAGGAACAAGGGTTACGATCCGTATTCCGGCAATCCCATATACACCGGAAAACGCAGAAGCATTGGAATTACAAAAATACATACAAAGGAGACCGGGCAGATGAAAAAGAACAGAATGAAATTTCTTATAATTGAGTTTCTTTTGCTGCTGCTGGCAGTATTCTTTGTATGGAAAATTTTCGATCAGAACGTAGCAGAGCCCCGGATTGCGGTGATTCTTCCGGAGTCCGGTGACAAACGCTGGGATGCCCTGATCAAGGGAATGAAGCAGGCTGCGGCAGAGAACAACGTTCATATGATCATCTGCAATACGGAAGAGATCGACGGGCCGGAGGCGGAAAGAGAATTTATCAGGGAACAGAAGGACAACGATATTGATGGCTTTATCATATATCCGGCACCCGGTCATGAGACGGAAAATATGCTGAAAAAAGAGTGTGGAAATAAACCGTATCTGCTGATTGCAGATGGTCTGGCGGTAAAAGAAGGGAAAACTGCCAGTCCCACGATCCAGCCGGATTACCGGGAGATCGGAAGATGGCTGGGAGAACGGCTGAGAACAAAAAAGCAGAAGATCGGAATTATCGCCGACTGGAAAATGTCCGAGGCTGTACAGGCGGAGATTTGTGGATTGAACGAGGCGCTGGAAGGCAGCGAAAGCAAGATCGGCTGGTGTATTTACCGGAGAAAAGAACAGGACATTGTGGAGCGGATGAAGAAGGAAACAGAGGCGGATGCTCTTGTCATCCTGGATGCAGGAATATTGGAAGAGTTTGGAGAGCAGGCAGAAAATGGAACATACGAGGGCGCGGAGCTCTATGGAGTGGGTTACAGTCTGAAGACGATTGCACTTCTGGATAACGGAAACATTCAGGGGCTGGCTGTGCCGGACGGATATGAAATCGGCTATAAAAGTGTGGAAGAAATAACCAAAAGGATCGAGCACAGGTCTTATAAAATGCAAGGATATATAACCGAATATCAGGTACTTGGCAAGGAAAATTTCTCTATGGACGAAGATTTAGAAAGGTTTTTATATTCCTATGAATAAAAAGAAAAGAAGGGTGGCAGTATTATTATCTGCCACGATAGGGAGTGCGGTGCTTGTGCTGTCGGGGTGTTCCGGCAAGTCGGACCAGACAGAGAAAACCCTGCGGGTCGGAGTGATAACCTACACGCAGGATGATCCTTTTATCAATGGACTGACGGATGAACTGAAGGCGCAGCTGAAAGCCATGGAAAACAAAGAACGAAGGATTATCGTATCGACAAAAAGCGGAAACGACGATCAGCAGGAACAGAACGAAAAGGTGGAAGAGATGATTGATGCCGGCTGTGATGTGCTCTGTATCAATCTTGTGGACCGGACAGCTCCGTCCCGGATCATCCGAATGGCAAGGAATGAAGACATTCCTGTGATCTTCTTTAACAGGGAACCGGTAAGAGAAGACCTGATGCAGTGGGAAAAGCTGTATTATGTGGGCTGTGATGCAGAACAGTCCGGGATCATGCAGGGTGAGATCGCAGCAGAATACATCAACAGCCATCCGGAAGTCGATAAAAACAAGGACGGAAAGATCCAATATGTGCTTCTGGAAGGAGAAGCGGGCCATCAGGATGCCATCAGCAGAACGGAATATTCCGTAAAGACACTGATGAAAAAAGATGTTATACTGGAAAAGCTAAGTTATCAGTTAGCGGACTGGAACCGGGGACAGGCGGAAAACCGCATGAACCGTCTGATCAGCCAGTACGGAAAAAAGATTGAACTTGTTATGTCCAACAACGATGAGATGGCACTTGGGGCTGTGGAGGCCTATCGGAAAGCAGGCTATGTCCGTGAAGAATGGCCGGTGATCTTCGGAATTGATGGCCTGGAAGAGGCTCTGGAAGCCGTAAAGGCAGGAGAGATGCAGGGCAGCATCCTAAATGACAGAGTGGATCAGGCAAAGAAAATGGCGAAAATGGCAGTGGAGCTGTTCGAGGGAGAGGAATTTGACCAGGAAAGCCTGAAAGAAGGCCGGTACTATTTTTCAGAATATCAGAAGGTAGACGGCAGCAACATCGATGAGTACCTGAACGCAGAAGAGACGATTTCCCACTCCGAAATGTAAGCAGGAAGACTGCGTTTGCAGGCAGAAAGAGTAAGTAAAGACGTGTCTTTATTTTAAACCAATCAAGCAAGCAGCGAAGCGGATTGCGAATATCCGACTGACAGAATGAGGAAAAACAGATGGAACATACATGGACCAAAGATTTTTATCAGGAGACAGATCCGGCAAAACGGCAGCAGATCTTAAAAGAACATATCGGAGAGGAGGAAGCCTGGGAAGAAGAATACCGGGCTCGGCTCTGGACGGCCCGATACGGACAACGCAGGCTCCAGAAGGATGAATTTGTCAAATGCCTGATGGAACTGAAGTATCTGGCGGAAGGAACCTCTCTGGATCCGGGAGGCGACAGAAGAAAGATGGGAGCCCGGATTCTCTCTACGTTGTGCCTGGCGGAAGCCATGCAGTCAGATGAGGGATACCAGAAAATTCTTGCAGATGAACTGTACAATGTATTCCTGAAATTTATTCAGGTCAGCAGAGGAGGCAGAGGATTTACCTCTCTGGTATTCGGCATGGGACAATTGTCCGAAGAAGGAATCGCGAAAAAAATCGCCGAACAGATCAGTGTGATCGCGTTCAAGGCGCCACGCCTGCTTCACATGGAAAAAGAATTCACCCTGCTCCGGGAAGCCGCCCTCCGGGCATATCGGCAGGAGTATCCGAACAGGGAGCATTTCCTGAATAAATATTGAGGTTATTGCAGTAATGTCTGAACAGTGGCAGGCGGAAAGAGAAAGGAGAATAAAATGGAATACAGAAAATTTGACAATGTTATAGTAGCAAGGATTGACAAAGACGAGGAAATATTGGAGCAGCTGAGGGTAATTGCCATAAAGGAGAATATAAAGCTTGCCAGTGTCCAGGCTCTTGGAGCGATCAATGATTTCACAGTCGGAGTATACAAGACAGACGAAAAGAAATATTATTCAAACAGCTTCCAGGGGTATTATGAAATTACATCACTGACAGGTACAATCAATACAATGGATGGAGAATATTATGCACATCTTCATATGAGTGCCGGAAATCAGAAGGGCGAGGTGTTTGGAGGACATCTGAACAGAGCGATTGTCAGTGCAACCTGTGAGCTGGTCATCACGGTAATTGACGGAAGAGTGGACAGAGTTCATGATGAAGAAACCGGACTTAATATTTTTAAGTTTAACTGAAGCTGCAAAGCAGCTATTCGGTTATGAGCAAGTAGCGAAGCGGATTGCGAATATCCGCTTGACTTAAAAGCCTGAGAGGAAATAGTGAGAAGCAACATCGGGATGCAGCGTAAGCGAAATCGAGATGTGATCTGAAGAGATAATACAATTTACGAAAAAGTGGATTTTCCACATAAATACCTGAACTGGAGGTGTAGGGGCTATGATAAAAGAACATTATTCGATCCTGTTTTGCAGCTTAACGGGTAATACAAAGAAGCTGGCTGATGCAATCTATGAAACGTTGCCAAAGGACAAATGCGATTATTTTGGCACAAACGATTCGCAGGTACCGCAATCCGACGTATGCTATATCGGATTTTGGACGGACAAAGGGAATGCGGACCAAAAGACATTAGAATTGTTGTCGAAATTAAAAAATAAAAAGATTTTCCTGTTTGGAACAGCTGGATTTGGCGGAAGTGATGCCTATTTTGAAAAGATTCTCGGACAAGTCAAACAGTCGATCGATGCAAGCAATACGGTCATCGGTGAGTATATGTGCCAGGGAAAGATGCCGCAGTCTGTGCGTGAACGGTATGTGAAAATGAAAGAAAACCCGGAACATCCGGCCAATCTTGATCTGCTGATTCAAAATTTTGACCGTGCTTTGTCACACCCGGACAGCGAAGATTTGGAAAGACTGAAAAAGTCATTATGAGATAGAAAAGTATGTTGTGCTTGATAAAAATAATTAGATAAGAGCAAAATTCGCGAAATGATTGCAATGGATCGTCAAATGGAATAGAATGGAGAGAAAAAAGAAAGGTGTGGAAAAGGCAGGGCTGGCAAAGCATATCCGGCAGATGAGGTCATGCAGAAACAAAAACAATGAAAACTACAACAAAACAAACTCATTTATACAGTAACACGGATCTTCGCAAGCTTTTAATTCCGATCATCATTGAACAATTGCTTTCTTCCCTGATGGGAACTGTCGACACGATGATGGTCAGCAATGTCGGGTCTGCCGCAATTTCGGCAGTCTCGCTGGTGGATTCCATTAATATCTTAGTCATTCAGGCGCTTTCTGCGCTGGCGGCAGGAGGAGCGATTCTCTGTTCGCAGTATCTTGGAAGCGAAAAACGGGATGGAGCAATCCGTTCGGCACAACAGGTGCTTTTTGTTATGACAGTTTTGTCCGTCGCATTATCCGCGGGCTGTCTGATTTTCCGTGTTCCGCTGCTGCGCGTGATTTTCGGGGCAGTGGAAGCGGATGTTATGAAAAATTCACAGGTGTATTTCCTGTTTACGCTGCTGTCATTCCCGTTTATCGGTCTTTACGATGCGGGCGCATCCATTCTGCGGGCGCAGAACAACAGCCGCAGTCCGATGGTGATTTCGGTGATTTCCAACTTTATGAACATCGGCGGAAATGCCATTCTTATTTTCGGCTTCCACATGGGTGTCGAAGGAGCCGCGATTTCGACTTTAATTTCGCGTATTTTCTGTGCGGTTGTCGTACTGTGGAAGCTTCGGGATGAAAGCAAACCGATTTTTGTGAAGCAGTATCTTTCCATTCGGCCGGACTTTGGTTTGATCAAGAAAATACTGTTCATCGGTATTCCATCGGGAATCGAGAACAGTATGTTCCAGTTTGGAAAGCTGGCGATTCAGTCCACTGTGTCCACACTTGGCACGGTTGCCATTGCCGCGCAGGCGATGACGAACATCCTTGAGAACCTGAACGGTGTCGCTGCGATTGGTGTCGGCATCGGACTGATGACGGTAGTCGGTCAGTGTCTCGGCGCGGGCCGGAAGGATGAAGCAATCTACTATATTAAAAAACTGTGCTGGCTGTCAGAAGTGGTTATCGTTGCAAGCTGTCTGCTGGTATTTGTGCTGACAAAACCGATTACGATGATCGGCGGTATGGAGGCAGAGAGTGCAAAGCTCTGCATGCAGATGATGATCTTTATCACGATTGTAAAGCCGCTCTGCTGGGTCATGGCGTTTGTCCCGGGATACGGCATGCGGGCTGCCGGGGATGTAAAATTCTCCATGATCACGTCCTGCTGTACGATGTGGCTGTGCCGTGTGAGTCTCTGCATTTATCTGTGCCGCGTATGGGGATTCGGCCCGATCGCCGTCTGGATCGGCATGGCGGCAGACTGGAGCCTGCGGTCCATTCTCTTTACCATCCGGTTCAAATCAGGAAAATGGCTGAATCATCATTTGATAGAAGAAAAGAAACAGGAGAGCTAAACATCTTCTTCCGGTAAAAAGGAAAGCGCATATGCAAGAGAGTCGTTGAGATGAGATTTTTGACCGCGGCTGGAAGCCGTACCGGATCAATCACCTGAGCTGGTGGAAAGAGGAGCTTGCATCCGAAGAAGAGATGGAAGAGGGACGGAACAATCTTGCAGCACACGACAATCGGAATGTAGATGAAAAGAAAATCCTTTTGTATGAACAGATCATTCGGGTTGTGTAGAAACAGGAAGAAAAAACTGGATTTTTCCAGTACCGGATGATAAGATAAAACTGTGTTTCGGGATGGCTTAAACATATGGAGGTGCAGGATGGAACCCATTTATTTGTCAATCCAGCAGAAAGAAACTGGCAGCCGCATCAAATCCCTTCTTCGTGAAAGCGGATACACCGTGAGAGACATTCAGAATGCCATGGGTTTTGAAAATCCACAGGCGGTCTATAAATGGATTTCCGGCAAGTGCCTGCCAAGTCTGGACAACTTTCTCATTTTAAGCAGATTATTAAACACAAGCATCGAAGATATCCTCGTCATTGACGGGGATATTCCTCGTTTCCGAAGCAAATACAGAAAAATCCGAGAAAGATTAAACCGCTGGTATAATGACAAAATCGTTATTTTGTGATACAGTGAAGAAAAAACAGAAAAAGAACCGGTTAAAAAGGTTTTGGAAAGGAAAAACAGATGTCAGCAGGAATACGTTTTGGCTACCGCAATTTAGAACATACCCCAGAAGCAACGTTTGTCGTCAAACAGCGTGGCTTTGTTTTGATATGTTCAATTGAGAAAAGCGACAGAACGGATTCTGTGGAATATGATACGGGAGGATCAAATTAGACGACCGCATCAGACAACTGGATACGAACGAAGAGGAGCCGCTTATCTTATGTTGAACACATGGGATAGGTGGCTTTTTCTATTAAAATTTTATATCAGAACAAATTGAGAAGGGAGAAACCCGGAATGGATCAGATCGAAATCAAAGGAAAAGTAAATACAGCCATCTGCTATGCCAGGATCGTAGAGGAGGAAGCCATCGAGCAGATCCGACGCATGTGCGATTATCCGATGACGGAAGGCTCGCGGATCCGCATCATGCCGGATGTGCATGCGGGAAAAGGATGTACGATCGGAACAACGATGACCATCCGCGACAAGGCAGTGCCGAACGTCGTCGGCGTGGATATCGGGTGCGGCATGTACACCGTAAATCTTGGAAGAGCCGAACTTGATTTTGCAAAAATCGACGAGGCGGCACATGTTATCCCGTCCGGCATGAATGTCTGGGAGGGGAGACAGGAACGTTTTGACCTGATGACACTTGCCTGCAGCCGGGAATTAAAAGACACAAAACGCCTGGAGCGGTCGCTTGGAACCTTAGGCGGCGGCAACCATTTTATCGAGATCGATGAAGCCGCCGACGGCACAAAATATCTCGTCATCCATTCCGGCTCGCGGAATCTCGGAAAACAGGTGGCAGAGTATTACCAGAATCTGGCAGTGCGGCTGGACCGCGGTTATGACGAGTACCTGGAAAAACGCGAGGAGCTCATACGCACCTACAAAGAGCAGGGCCGCAGAAAGGAAATCCAGGAGGCGTTAAAACAGCTGCAGTGGAAACCGGACGAAGCGCAGATGCCGGAGGATCTCTGCTATCTGACCGGAAAATATCTGGAAGCCTATCTGCACGACGTGGAGATCTGCCAGCAGTTTGCACGCCGGAACCGGGAAAAAATGGCGGAAATCCTGCTGGAACGAACCGGCCTTACCGGCACCGATGCGTTCCACACGATTCATAACTATATCGACACAAACGAGATGATACTACGAAAAGGCGCAATCGCAGCGCACAAAGGAGAACGAGTGCTGATTCCGATCAATATGCGCGACGGCAGTATTCTCGCCGTCGGAAAAGGAAATCCGGAGTGGAACGATTCTGCCCCGCACGGAGCCGGACGGCTGATGTCGCGCAAAAAAGCGAAGGAAACCCTGGCACTGGAGGAATACCGGAAGAGCATGGAGGGAATCTATACGACTTCCGTCAACGAACATACCCTGGACGAGGCGCCGATGGCGTACAAATCGCTGGATGACATTCTCGATATAGTCCGTGCATCGGTCGATGTCGTGGAGGTGCTGCGTCCCGTTTACAATTTCAAAGCATCAGAATAGAGGCGGAGGAAACCAGTAAAATTCCTCCGCAAGAAGGAGGAAGAAAAAATGATGGCAATTCCGTCAATTGATATGGAAGCAACAGGAAGAAACATTACAAGACTGCGGCAGCAGGCAGGCCTTACCGTCCGCGACCTGCAGGAAATTTTCGGTTTCACCACCCCGCAGGCAATCTACAAGTGGCAGCACGGCACCGCCATGCCGGCAATCGACAACCTGGTCGTGCTGGCAGCGGTACTGAATGTGTCGATCGATGAGATCGTGATTGTGGAGACAAGAGAGCTTGTACTTGCGAGTGCATAAACCTGAGAACGTATTTTACGCAACTTTAACACAATCTTCCCTCAATTTCATGTAGAATAAAAAGCACAGATTCCGTAGCTTTTCTACAAGCCGCAGCAGCCGGCTTATGGTAGCAGAAGCACTCGGTGAGGCAGAAACGGCAGGCTGGATCGGGTTGGCTCCGTTGACTTTATATGTGCAAACTGATAAGATACTCATAAGTATGTTCTTAGGGGTATCTTATTTTTGTATTTCAAAAAGAAAAGGGGAAATTAAATAATGACAAAAAAGAAAATCATTGGCCTTTGCATCGGCGCTGTCGTTCTTGCCGTGGCTGCGGCCGGTGTGAAGGAAGGCAGCTGGCTGATGAAGCATCGCCGGATGCAGAATGAGTTTACGCATGAGATGAATGCATTCACGACCAAAACAAACGCTGAGCTGATCCAGCCGACGATTGTTGCGGAGGATGATATCTACGGCTGGTTTTTCCATGAGGAAGATGACGGGCTGTACATGAATCTCTATTACCGGATCAAAAACGAGTCCAATCAGCACGAAATTGCATCCAGTGAATTTCCTGTGAAGATCAAAAAGGAGCTTCTTGCGGATGATAAAGTGTGGAGCAGAACGACGGGGGCCGCGAAAAATCAGGTTCACGCGGAATACCTGGAAGGAGAAGATGACATGACGGTTTCGTTTGACGTCTATTACCAGTGTGAGGGTTCCTGCGGGGAATATTTTGCGGATATTACCGTGACGGATAGTGAGACCGGAAAGCTCTACTACAGCAGTGAAGCAGAAAATGAAGCGGCAGAATAGGAGGAGCGATGGCCGAAAAAGAAAGCAAAAATAAATGGCACACACCGGCGGAGCGGATTATGATGCTGGGGTTTGCTGCGGTGATTCTGCTGGGGACAATTCTTCTTTGCCTGCCGGTTTCTGCGGCGGACGGAAAAAGCGTTTACTGGCTCGACGCCCTGTTTACCGCAACGACATCTGTCTGCGTGACGGGCCTTGTCACCGTTCCGACGGCGACGACATGGAGTACCTTTGGAAAAATTGTGATCCTCGGGTTGATTCAGTTCGGAGGTCTTGGCATCATGGCGTGCCTGACGATGGTGTTTCTGATCCTGCGCCGGAAAATCAGTCTGCAGAGCCGTAAACTGATCCAGGACACTTACAATCTGCCGGTTTTAAAGGGCAGCGTCGGTATTGTGCGGAAGCTGCTGATCGGCACGGCGGCGGTGGAGCTGGCGGGAGCCTTTTTCTACAGCTTCTGGTTTGTGCCGGAATACGGTTTCTGGAAGGGAATCGGCTACAGCCTGTTCCACTCCGTATCCGCCTTCTGCAACGCCGGAATTGACCTCGTCGGGGAATCCTCGTTCGCCCCGTTTGTGACGAACCCTCTCATCAACTTTACGACGATGGGCCTGATTTTCTTAAGCGGCCTTGGCTTTCCGGTCTGGTGGGAAGTTCTGGAGCGCGTGCAGGATCTTGTAAAAGGAAAACGGACCCGGAAAAACTTCGTGCGCGGCTTCACGCTCCACACCAAACTGGTTCTGACGACAACCGTCATTCTTCTGTTCGGCGGGGCGCTTCTGATCCTCGCGCTGGACTGGAACAACGCATCCTCGCTTGGCAGCTTAAAACCGGCGCAGAAGGCTATGGCGGCCTTCTTCCAGTCCGTGACGACGCGAACCGCCGGCTTTGAGACGATCCCGCAGGCAAACTTCTCGGACGGCTCCGCGATGGTAAGTATGATCCTCATGTTCATCGGCGGCTCTCCGATGGGAACGGCGGGCGGTGTCAAGACGACGACTGTTGCGATTCTGCTCGTGGTCGTCGCATCCTACATCCGCGGCGATTCCGACACCGTGGTCTGGGGACGGAAGGTCATGGAAGAAAACATCCGCACCGCGGTCGTTATTTTCTTCTTCGCACTGACGATGGCATTCACCGCGACGGTGCTTCTGATCTCTGTCACCGGAAGTCCTCTGCTGGACTGCCTGTATGAGATCGTTTCCGCTGTGGCAACCGTGGGACTGACGCGGTCGCTTACGCCGACCCTTCCGGCGGCGGGAAAAATCATCGTAATTCTGGTCATGTTCATGGGACGTCTTGGACCGGTTACGCTGGCTATTGCACTGCGGCGGAGAAGCGGAAGAAAAGATGTGGATATCCAGCGCCCGGAACAGCGGGTGCTGATTGGATAAAAGAGGAGAAAAAACATGAGTAAACAATACGCAGTCATCGGACTTGGAAAATTCGGCTTCGCCGTGGCGACGACGCTGGCGCAGGCAGGAAAAGAAGTGCTCGCGGTCGATAAAGACCCGGAGCTGGTACAGGAGATCGCCGATCTCGTCACATATGCGGCGCGCGCGGACATCACCGACAGCCGTGTTTTTGCATCGCTTGGCATCAGCAACATGGATGTCGTGATCGTCGGCATCTCTGAAAATATGGAGTCGAGCATCCTCGCCACCCTGCAGGCAAAAGAGGCGGGCGTGCCGCTCGTCATCGCAAAGGGCATGAGCCAGATGCATGCCAATATTTTGAAAAAAGTTGGCGCGGACCGCGTCGTGATGGCGGAGAGTGAGACGGGCATCCGCCTCGGAAAAAGCCTGATTTCCGGTGGCTTCCAGGACTTCTTCATGCTGTCGGATTCGTTCTCCATGGTAGAGCTTCCCGTGCCGGAAGCGTGGACGGGGCATAACCTCGAGGAGCTGGATCTGCGGAAGAAATACAGTATCAACGTAATCGCCGTCAAGGACGGGGAAGACATCCGTGTCACGGTCAATCCGAAGACGCTGCTCCGCGCAGAGGAAGTGCTGATTCTGATCGGCGAAAACAAAGAACTTGCCAAATTGATGAAAAACAGGAAATGAGGGGACCATTCATGATTACAAGCAGCAGCAATGCACAGGTAAAAAACATTATTGCGCTGAACAAAAAAGCAAAAGAACGCCGGGAGCAGGACGTTTTCGTGGCGGAGGGCTGGAAAATGTTCCAGGAAGCGCCGCGGGAATGGCTGAAAAAAGTATATGTGTCTGAGGGCGGCAGCAAAATGCATGAAATGCCGTCCGACGGGACAGAATACGAAGTAGTGGACGACCGCGTGTTCCAGTCCATGTGCGACACGAAGACGCCGCAGGGTGTTTTAAGTGTGATCCGCATGCCGCATTACACCGAAGAGGAGGTGATGGACAACGGAAAGACACCGCTTCTGATGGTGCTTGAGGATCTGCAGGACCCTGGAAATGTCGGAACAATCATCCGCACCGCAGAGGGCGCAGGAGTCACCGGCATCATCATGAGCCGCGGTACCGCGGATATCTTCAATCCGAAAACGATCCGTTCGACGATGGGCTCGATCTACCGTATGCCGTTTCTGATCGTCGACGATGCGGTCGGATTTGTAAAAGGCTTAAAAGCGCGGAAGATCTGTACGTACGCGGCACATCTGCACGGCGTGCATTCCTACCGCGAGGAGGATTACACAAAAGGAACGGCATTCCTGATCGGAAATGAGGGAAACGGCCTGACTGATGCAATGGCAGAGGCCGCCGAGTGCCTGATCCGTATTCCGATGGAAGGAAAAGTGGAGTCGTTAAACGCAGCGATTGCATCCGCCGTTCTCATGTATGAGGCACACGGCCAGCGCGCATAAAAGAAAGAGCGTTACCGGTTTTCTTACATTTCTCTTAACCTGCCGGAAACCTACTCGACAGAACCGGTATTTTGAGCTAAAATAGAAAGAGCAGAGTCCGGGCTGAATTTCTGTCAGTCCGGTAAAACTGTAATATTTGCCAGAAAAGCAAAAGCTGTTTTGGGAGGAAGGAAAAATGAGTGAGAAAAAAAACATCAGTAAAAAGGAGCTCCGAAGAAGAAAGCGGAAGCGTGCGCTGATGATCAAAACAGGAATTCTATGTGTTCTGCTTGTCATCTTCGGCATTGGAATCTGGGCTTTGGCCGGAGGAACAGAAAAAATCCAGCAGAAAGCACAGGAAAAAGAGGATCAGAAAACAGCAGAGGTGGACGGTTCCGTATCGTCGGACAGCACGGGAAGTGCTGAAGCGCCGACAACGAAAGCACAGATTATGGCGGAAGCCGATGCACTTGCGCAGACATACGATTACGATGGAGCCATTGAAAAGCTCCAGAGCGTAGAGGGCGCAGCGACCGACGCGGATATCATCACAAAAGTAGCAGAGTACACCAGCACGAGAGATGCCTGTGTGCGCGTCAACGTCAACGAAGTAACCCACATTTTCTATCATTCTCTTGTAGTCGATCCGCAGAAAGCGTTCTATCAGGACAACGCACAGACCGCAGGCTTCTGCCAGTGGATGACCACCGTGGATGAGTTCAACGCGATCACCCAGCAGATGTACGACAGAGGATATGTCATGGTTTCGATCAACGATCTCGTGAAAAAGACCGTAGATGATGACGGAACCGTTCATTACGAGGAAGGGGACATTTACCTGCCGGAGGGCAAGAAAGCATTCGTTCTTTCTCTGGATGACCTTTCCTATTACCACTCTTACGACGGACGCGGCATTGCCAGCAAGATGGTAGTCGGCGACGACGGAAAACCGACCTGCGAATACATTCAGGATGACGGAACTGTTGTGACCGGTGCTTACGACTGCATCCCGCTGATGGATCAGTTTATCGAAGCGCATCCGGATGCCGTATACCACAATGCGCGCGGAACCGTAGCACTGACCGGCTACGATGGAATCCTTGGATACCGCACCGACGGTGATTACAAGACGAGAGAAGATCTGACGGATGATCAGGTAGCATGGCTTGATGCACACCCGGATTTCGACTGGGATAAAGAGTGCGAGGAGGCGAAAAAAGTAGCCGATGCGATCAAAGCAGACGGCTGGACATTCGCAAGCCATACCTGGGGCCATATCCGTGTCGGCGACAAACCGATCGAGACGATCCAGGCGGATACCGAGAAATGGCTGACGTATGTTGCACCGCTCATCGGCGGAAGCGATATCATCATCTTTGCACATGGACAGGATCTTTCCGACTGGCACGATTACACGATGGACAATGAGAAGTTTGCTTACTTAAAGAGTCAGGGCTTCAACATCTACTGCAACGTAGATTCCTCCCAGTATTTCGTTCAGGTAAGAGACAATTACCTGCGTATGGGACGAAGAAACCTGGATGGATACCGTCTGTACCAGAACCTCTACGGAGGCGGCGAGGACAGAACAAGCGATCTGTTTGATTCTGCCTCTGTTATTGATCCGCAGCGGCCGACAGATCCATCTCTTTACAATTTAGGTTAAAGAATTTTGAAAATGAAAAAGATCTCACAGAACTTTCTATTATTTATAGAAGAAAGTCTGTGGGATCTTTTTTTCAGCAGGGCGAACCGTTTACAGATATTTTTCTACGAGCGGAAACGGCAGAGGCCCGAGACGGAGCAGTTTTTCATGGAAACCGATCAATGAGAATGAGTCACCTTCCTGTTCCCGCACTTCCGAGAGGAGCTGCGAAAACGAGAGCGATCCGACACAGTATTTCAGATAGTTCGCCGGTGTCTCGAGAATATACTGATATAAAGAGGCAGCGGCCGACGCATCCGTGATGCCGAACTGCGCCAGAAAGGCTGACGCATCCGAGAGGAGCCATCCCTGGCTGTGGATTCCGAGATCCAGCAGCGAGCAGAGGGTAAGATGCACCGAGCGGTTCAGATACCAGAGACGGCAGAGCGCCTGCGTGTTTGCATCGAGATTACGTGCGGCGTAGCGGCAGGCATATGATTCAACGTAGGTTGCCCATCCTTCCACATAACCCGACGGCGCGTAGAGATGGCGGATCAGAAGCGGGTCGGAGCGCGAGAACGAGACGGTCTGGTACAGATGGCCGGGAAAGCCCTCGTGGGCAAGTGTGGAATACAGCTCGATGCCGGTCATCTCATCCGCGGGATTCAGGTAAATGGAGTTGGGTGAATTGACATCGGCGGGCGGTGTGAGATAAAAGGCGGGGCTTAAAAAATCCTTGAGGGAGTCATCCACGGTCTTTACTTCGTATGCGATACCCGAAAGAACGGGAAAATCTTCAGAAACGGCATTCTGCAGATCGGCAAGCATTTCCTCCGGCGTGGAGAACGGCAGCACGAGCGCCTGCTCTGAGAGGGGGAGCGACGGATTCTGATCGAGAATGATCTGCATTTCGGCACACTGGTCCGCAAGCTGCTGTGTTAAAAGGCGGGTCAGCTCCTCCGGTGAAGCATCAACACCGACGCGGCTGCGGAGAAGATACGCATAGTAGGAAAGTCCGCCTTCCTGCCGGGAAAGACCACCGGCGTTCTGTGTTCCTTTGCCGCGGAGTGAAGAAAGCGCATCGGAAAGAGAGCGGTAGGCGGGAAAAACACAGGAGGTAAGGAGTTTTTCATGCGTCTGCAGACAGAGATTCCTTTCCGCCTCAGAAAACAGTGAAGACGCCTGCAGTTTATTCTGAAAAACGGTGTGGAGCAGATGGATTTCCGGTGTATCCGCGTCGGCGAGAAAAGCACTGCACTGGTGGATAATGCCATCGACCGCAAGGTCATTCTGAAACACGCCCTGCCGGGATTTTTCCTGTTCGAGTGCGATGAGGTCGGAGAAATAGCGCGGGAGATCCTGCAGAAGATGGAGGTAGTCGGCGATATCCTGCTGTGTGCGGAACGGGTACTCCGCGAGCAGAATGGGAAGCTGTGCCTGAATCCCAAGCGACGGACCGAGCGGTTCCGCAAGAAGGCTGGTGCTGCCCGGCATTTTCTCGCAGTCCAGCTCGTAGAGCAGAAGATCGAGCGTGATCTGATTTTCCGCGGAGAGGCGGTTGCGATGAAAGGATGTGAGCGTTGTTTCCACACTCTGCAGCAGGGCATCATATGAGGTGCGGTCAGGGATGGAAACCGTGCCGAACGAGGCGGTGCCGGGGGCAATTCCGCGGGAAGCCGGATCAGCGAGGGTATAGTGGAGCGTGATGGCAGAAGAGGTTACCTCGGAGTGGAACCGTTCCTCCACATACGCGGAAAACCGGCGGTTCTCACCAGGGGAAAAGAACGGGGAAAAATACCAGAACAGCAGGGCGAAAAGAAGTCCGCCGCACAGAAGCAGAGGGAACAGGATGCGGCGGTGCAGAGAAGCTGGTTTCATAGAATAGGCTCCGGTGCGGACAGTTATCATAAAGTATGTAAAAAATGCTGATTTTATGCGCTTTTTCCGTGGCCTTTCATTTGACTTTCCAAAACGGCTTTGCTATAATCAGTAACGAATGAAATAAGGGACTTTTCAGTGCAGAACGGATTTGAAAAAGAATCCGCGAAGGTAAAAGAGAATCAGGTGGAAATCCTGAGCGATCCGGTCACTGTAAGCAGGGAGTGTTAGCTGCAGAAATGCCATTGTGCGAAACGCATGAGAAGGCGCGGCTGCCGTGAAGATCTGCGAGTCAGGAAACCTGCTGGAAAGGTTAGTGAATCGCTTCCGATGAAAGCATATATTCATGGAAAGATGTACGAAGCAAAATCGGACATCTGCTTTTTTGTCGCCATGCGTCCGAAAAAGAGCTCCGGTGGAGAAACTCTTTTGCAGAAAAAGCAGATGTCTGTTTGTCTTTTCGCAGAAAAAATGTGTCCTCAAAAACAAGATTACTTGCAGGGAGACATCATTGACGGGGACAGGCACCGCCCAGCTGCCTGAAAAAGTCAGACGGAATCCGGAGCAGATGCGCGAAGGATATCCGAAGAAAAGGAGAAGTTATGAAAGGAAATTCAAGCAAATTTCTGGCACTGCTGCTGTCGGCGTCCATGATCATGAGCCCGACTGCCAGCGTATTAGCAGATACGCAGGAAAAAGCAGCACAGACAGAAAGCAGCGCAGCCGCAGAGGAAGCGCCGCAGAGCGAAGAAACAGCAGAGACGGCAGAACCGGAAACAACACCGGCAGAAACCGAGAGCAGTGAAAGCACTGCAGAGACTCCGGCAGAAGAGCCGACGGAAACACCGGCCGCGCCTGCAGAGGATCAGACAGCGGCAGGATCTGACGAGACCGAGACACCATCCGCAGATGAGGATGCTTCGGAAGATACTGCAGAGGACACTGCAAAAGACGGTGAAGAGACTGCCGATACCACAGAAAAAGAGCCGGAAGCAGCAGATGAGACTTCCCAAGATGCTGAAAAAGAAACACCGGCAAAAGAAGAAACCAAAGATGCTGTAAAAGAGAATACCAGTCCGGCGGCAGAACAGCCGAAAACGGAAGTAAAAGAAACAACCAAAAATGAGGCATCCAATACAGCCGAGGAGAAAGAAACAAAAGCAGCGGAAGCAGCAAAACCGGCAGATGGTGAGTATGAGACTTCTGCAGAAGCAACCGGAAGCATGTTCCGTGTGATTTCTTCCAGACTCATCGTAAAAGATGGAAAACTGAAAGCATCCATTCTGCTGAGTGGAACCGGCTATGATTACCTGTATACGGGAACAGCAGCAGAAGCTGCCGCAGCAGATGAAAAGAGCTGGATTGCTCCGACAGGAAGCGAAACCTATACGGATACGAAGACCGGTGCAGAAAAGACCGGATATCGTTTTGAAATTCCGGTGGAAGAGCTTGACAAACAGATGGATGTTGCCGTTCGCTCAGCCAAGAAAAAAACATGGGCTGATAAAACCGTTACGATCCACAGCACCGATGCAATCCCGACGGTAACACCGGAACCAACCGAGACTCCAAGCGAAAATCCAGGTGAGGATTCCTCGAATAAGCCAGCCAGTGTAGAAGCACCGGTTACCAAAGAGGACGGCAGCGTATTCAAAATGTTCGTCATCTCCGAGGCAACAATGATCAACAAGGGCGATAAACTCGTTCTTACACTGAAAACAAACAACGTATCATTTGATAAACTGTATCTTGGAAAGAACGATGACCTTGCAAAAACACCGGCTATCCAGGGAATGCAGGAAGCAAACGGCGGTTATTCCTTTACATTTGAAGTAGATGCGGACAAAGCCGGCACAACCGTTCCGATCGTTCTTGGAAAGAAAGACGGAACCTGGTACACCAAACAGCAGCTTTATCTTGCAGTTCCGGGAAGCAAAACACCGGAAGTAACTCCGATACCGGAGCCGACCGAGACTCCGGTCCCGACTGCAACCCCGACTCCGAGTGAGACTCCGGTTCCAACCGCAACTCCAACTCCGGAACCGGCGAAAGTAGAAAACGGTATCTACAGCGGAACCGCGGAGACCGGCGCAGCTATGTTCAAAGTAGTCGGCGTAGAGCTGACCGTAAAAGACGGCGACATGAAAGCACGCATCACGTTAAGTGGTGTTGCCTACGATTATCTGTACATGGGAACACCGGAAGAGGCAGCTGCCACAGACAAGAGTGCATGGATTGCAGGCGTCGGCACCGTTGATTACACAACAGCAGACGGCGAGACGAAAACAGGAATGCAGTATGATATTCCGGTAGCAGCACTCGATCAGGCACTTGTTGTTTCTTCCCATTCTGCAAAACGGGATAAATGGTATGCAAGAACCATTACTATTGCATCTTCCAGTCTGAAAAAGACCGCAGATCTTCCGGCAGATGAGACCAATAAAGTAGCAGATGGTATTTACAGTGCAGAGGCAACAACTAATGCAGCAATGTTCAAGGTAGTCGGCGTAAAACTGACCGCGAAAAACGGAAAAATGACAGCAGTTATCACCTTAAGCGGAAGCGGCTATGATTATCTGTATATGGGAACCGGAAAAGATGCGGCAGCAGAGAGCGGCGCATGGATCGCTTCCACCGGAAAAGTGGACTACACCTTAGACGGTGAAACCAAAACCGGAATGCAGTTTGAAATCCCGGTAGAGGCACTTGATCAGGAATTTGCTGTAGCAGCTCATGCAGTAAAGAGCGGCAAATGGTACGACAGAGCCATCACGATTGCATCTTCCAGCCTGAAAAAGACCGGAGACCTTCCGTCGGATGACAACAAGGGCGATACTCCGAAACCAACCATCGTTCCGACCAAGACCCCAACCGTATCTCCATCTGAGACACCGGTTGTAAAACCGACCAGCACCCCGACTCCGGCACCGACCCAGAAACCGGCCGATACCAAACCGGAGCAGGAATCCAAATATGAGTCTGACTTAAGCGGCGGCACATCCAAAGTAGACAGTGCAACCACACTGGCAGACGGCGTTTACACACCAGACGGATTCTCCTTCTCCGGCGGATCCGGAAAGGTAACCATCTCCTGCAGCAAGATTACTGTAACGAACGGACAGGCTTATGCAACGATCGCATTCAGCAGTCCGTACTACGGATATGTAAAAGCAAACGGAAATAAATACATGGCAAATGTCAGCGGCGGAAGCAGCATCTTCACCATTCCGGTTGAGCTGAACAAGAACAATACCATCATCGGTATGACCACCAGAATGTCCGTTGCCCATGAGATTTCCTACAACATCTTCATCTCCCTGGCAGCAGCAAAGAAGGGCGGCAGCACTTCTTTCAGCACAGGATTTGTAAAAGCAGACGGAACAACCTCCACGATCAGCACCGATAACTCCAAGCTGGATACCACCGCTCCAGAGATCATGGGACTGGAATACAAAGCAGAGACAAAACTTGCTTACGCAGAGTACTTCAAGATGTATCATTACGACGAAGGCATCACCCTGCTGGAGATCGATATGACAAAAGATACCGAGCGTGATCCGGAGAAACAGACCGAGGACGACAAGAAAGCAGAAGATACCGATACCGCAGCAGCAGAGAATACCGCAGCAGCAACCGACGAGGAAGAAGCGGCAGCAGCATCCGATTCCAAAAAAACCAGCACTGAGAAAGCGAAAGATCTGACCGAAAAGACAAAAGAGCTGTACGAAGGCAATGTTGTCAAATATCTGATCGTTCCGAAAGATGTTGAGATTCCGGCAGGACTGGACAAAGATATGATTGTGATCCAGCTTCCGGTTGAGAAAACATACGTAGCATCTGAGGATGCCCTGAAACTTCTCGACGAGCAGTTAGACGCAGCAGAGAGCATCAAAGCAGTCGGCATGGAGCAGAAAGACTGCCAGATCGAAAACATTGCAAAAGCAATGGAAGATAAAAAAATCTCCTTCGACGGAGCATTCGATGATCTGGACTACAAAGCTCTGGTAAAAGACGAAATCGACTTTGCAATTCTTCCGTCTGAGTTCCTTCCGGGAAATGCAAAAGATGAGGAAGATGCTGATGCAGCCGACGAGACCGCAGATACCAAATCTGAGGATCAGAAGGACGATAAAGACGATAAGACAACGGATGAGAAAGCAGACGAAGACAAGACTCCGGAAGAACTTCTGAAAGAGGAAAATGAGCGTCTGTCCGACACCGCAGAACGTCTGGCAACCCTGACCATTCCGATGCTGGTTGACCGTTCCGCAGATGAGAAGACCGATCTTGCGAAAGCAGAGTGGCTGAAAGTCTACGGCGTGATCTTCGGATGCGAGGATCAGGCAAACGAGCTGTTCCAGCAGATGGTAAAGGCAGAAGAGAATAAATAAGTACAATAATTTGCAGCAAAAAATGAGAAAGGGCTGCTGCCGTATGGCAGCGGCTTTTTCTTTCAGAAAGGAATATCAAATGACAGGAAAAAACGAAAGAAAGCTGAAAAAATGGGCCGCACTTTTTCTTGCAGCAGCGATGTCACTGACGGCCTGCGGCAGCACCGCATCAACGGGAAGCAGCACATCGTCCGCGTCGGGCACTTCGGCAGTTTCTGAGAGCAGCACATCCACAGCATCCGCAGCAGACGTTTCCGAAAGCCAGACGGAGAGCACATCCGTCTCGGAAAGTACAGCTGAAAGTGAAAGCACCTCCGAAGCCACTGCTGAGAGCAGCACCTCCGGGAGTGATACCGCATCCGCGGATGGTTTCGCAACGACAGACGATGTCAGCGACGCACCGGACATCACCGGAATCACCATCGAGAGCCAGATGGTCCTGAATTACGCCGAGTGCTTTAACGTATACTACTGCACAGACGGCTATAAACTGATCGATGTCAAAGACGGCGCGCAGTATCTGCTCGTCCCGGACGGAAAAGAGGCGCCGGATGACCTCGATTCCGACGTAATTGTAATCCATCAGCCGCTGGAACGCATCTACATGGCAGCAACCTCTCCGATGGCGCTGTTCGATGCCATCGACTCCCTCGATACGATTCGTCTCTCCGGTGAAACCGCAGACAACTGGTACGTACAGGATGCCGTTGACGCGATGAATGCCGGAACGATGATCTTCGCCGGAAAATACAGTGAGCCGGATTACGAACTTCTGGTCAGTGAGAACTGTGATCTGGCCATTGAATCCACGATGATCCTCCATTCCCCGAAGGTACAGGAGATGATCGAGATGCTCGATATTCCGGTCTTCATCGACCGTTCCAGCTACGAATCCCAGCCTCTTGGCAGAACCGAATGGATCAAACTCTACGGTGCCATGCTGGACAAAGAGGAGGAGGCAGCCGACTTCTTTGCAAATCAGGCAAGTGTTGTGGAAAATCTGAAGGATTTCCAGAATACCGAAAAAACGGTCGCTTTCTTCTATATTAATACGAGCGGAGCTGCCGTTGTGCGGAACCCGGAGGACTATATTTCCAACATGATCGAGCTTGGCGGTGCGCGCAACGCCTTCCGTGATCTCCAGGACGACAGCGGAAAAACATCCGTGCCGATCACGATGGAGCAGTTCTACGATACGGCCGAAGATGCGGACTATCTGATCTACAACGCAAGCATCGATTCCACCGTCAAAACCCTGGACGACCTGCTGGCAAAGGATTCCATGTTTGCCGATTACAAAGCAGTCAAAGAGGGCAACGTCTGGACAACCGAGAAATCCATGTATCAGGCAACCGATAAAATTGCACAGTTTACCAACGACATTAACCTTCTGGTAACGGGCGGCGATCCGGATCAGATGGTATTCTTAAGAAAATTATCCTGATGGAGGAACGTATGTCAGAGAAAAAAAATATGACAGGAAAAGAGAACAGTTTCCATATGGAAAACTTCCGGCGCCGTTCGCGGTATGCCGCTGTGTTCCTGGTGCTGATTCTGGCGTTCGCCGCCATCACCGTGCTGAATATCAATTCCGGAAACGTAAATATTTCGATTCCGGAAATTTTCCGGATTCTGCTGCGGCGGACCGGAGAGGGGAAAGCGTACAATATTATCTGGAAAATCCGCCTTCCGCGTATTCTGATGGCGGCAATCCTGGGCGGTGCTCTGTCCCTGTCGGGCTTCCTTTTACAGACTTTCTTTGAAAACCCGATTGCCGGTCCGTTTGTTCTTGGAATTTCCTCGGGAGCCAAAATGGTCGTGGCGCTGACCATGATCTTTTATCTGGAGCGGGCGCGCAATATCACATCTTACACGATGATTGTTGCAGCATTCTTAGGATCCCTTCTCTCCGTCGGCTTCATTCTGCTGATGTCCCGGCGGATCAAAAATATGGCAGGACTTCTCGTCGGCGGTATTATGATCGGTTACATCTGCTCGGCGGTCACGGATTTTGTTGTCACCTTCGCGGAGGATTCCGATATCGTCAACCTCCACGGCTGGTCACAGGGAAGCTTCTCCGGCATGAGCTGGAGCAACGTAGCGATCTCTGCGGCTGTGATCGGCATCACCTTTGTCATCACGTTCCTGATGGCAAAACCGATCGGTGCATATCAGCTCGGTGAGGCGTATGCGCAGAGCATGGGTGTCAACATCAAAGTATTCCGCATCGCGCTGATTCTGCTTTCGAGTATTCTCTCCGCATGCGTCACCGCATTTGCCGGTCCGATTTCGTTTGTCGGCATTGCCGTCCCGTTCCTCGTTAAACAGAGCCTCGGCACATCGCGTCCGCTCGTCGTAATCCCGGGAACGTTCCTCGGCGGAGCCGTCTTCTGTATGATGTGCGACCTGATCGCGCGTATGGCGTTTGCACCGCTGGAGCTGTCCATCAGTACGGTCACATCGATCTTTGGTGCGCCGGTCGTCATTTTCATGATGCTGCGCCGGAAAAGGGGGTAAGAGAATATGAATGAATATTATTTTCATCTGGACCACCTGACGGTCGGCTATGATAAGAAGCCGCTGATCAAAGATATCTGCATCGGCATCGAAAAAGGCGAGATCGTTACGCTGATCGGACCGAACGGTTCCGGTAAATCAACGATTCTGAAAAGCATCACCCGCCAGTTAAAGCTGGTCGGCGGAAATGTGGAGTTTGACGGGAAAAACCTGCATGAGCTTTCGTTCCGCGAGTTGTCCACGAAGATGGCCGTTGTGCTGACGGAGCGCATGAAGCCGGAGCTGATGACCTGCCACGATATTGTGGCAACGGGCCGCTATCCGTACACCGGACGGCTCGGCATGCTGACCCGCGAGGATGAGGAGAAGGTCGAGAAGGCGATGCGCGCCGTTCATGCCGAAGAGCTCGGCGGCCGCGATTTCAACGCCATCAGCGACGGCCAGCGCCAGAGAGTGCTTCTTGCGCGTGCGATCTGTCAGGAGCCGGAGGTCATCATCCTCGACGAGCCAACTTCTTTCCTC
Source organism: Blautia sp. AF19-13LB (assembly GCF_003479105.1). Lineage (NCBI taxonomy): Bacteria > Bacillati > Bacillota > Clostridia > Lachnospirales > Lachnospiraceae > Blautia > Blautia sp. AF19-13LB. Next base: position 50,042 of record NZ_QUGO01000016.1, on the reverse strand, counting down.
GATATCCGCCACAAGCTGGAACTGCTCGCGATTCTGCGCCGCATGGCAAAGGAGAAGGGCATCACCGTCATCATGTCGCTGCATGAGATCGATCTGGCACAGAAAATTTCAGATAAGATCATCTGCGTCAAGGGCGATGCTATTTCCCATTTCGGCGCACCGGAGACAATTTTCCGCGAGGATATCATCCGCGAACTATACGAGATTGACAATGGTTCGTTTGACCCGTGCTTCGGAAGCATCGAGCTGCCGCGGCCGGAGGGAACACCGCGCGTCTTTGTCCTCGCAGGCGGCGGAACGGGAATCCCGGTGTTCCGGAAACTGCAGAAGGAAAATGTCCCGTTTGCGGCAGGCGTCCTGTATACGAACGATATCGATTACCAGCTCGCCCGCATTCTGGCGATGGAGACGGTAACCGAAGCACCGTTCCAGGAGATCAGCGACGAGGCATTTGCCCGCGCCTGCGAGCTGATGAAGAGCTGTGAACGTGTCATCGACACCGGCGTCCCGGTGGGCATGTGCAACCGCCGGATCGAAGAGCTGAGGGCAGAAGCAAAGCGGCTTGGAAAGCTGGCAGAGTAAAACAAAGAAAAATCCAATCAAAATCTCCTGTCTGGGAACGAAACAATCGTTTTCCGAACAGGAGATTTTCTTTTTGCAGCCATTGTAAAAACAGCAAAAGAACACGAAAAATGTAATATTAAATTGTACGAAAAATTCACACAATTCAAGTCAAAAACCAACAGAGATTGACACTTAAAAAGTCAAGTGCTTTATAAAATCTTTTGGCGAAATAACGGTTTTCTCTGTTATGACCAAAACACGCGTTCTGATTTCGCAAGATTTAAACACATGCTTTCCACACCGTTTTTCGTGGATAATGTGGATAACTCGGTGTATAACTTGTTTTTAGGCATGTTTTCGGTGGTTAACTATGTGGATAACTTGTGGACGGGATGTTTATAAAATTGGCCCGTGTGGGAAAAAACCGGTTTCTTTGTGCAATTTCGACAAAAAGAGGTTTTAAAGTTTTACACGACTGACATGAAAGGTTTTTCAGATTTCAGAAACTACGGAAAAACAGAAAAAAGCAGGCAGTTCTCCGTACAATACGAAGAATGCCTGCTTTTGCCGTATTCTATTCGAAAGAAGCCATCAGTGGCTGATCAGATATTTCTCTACCGAAGTCACACAGTTCGCGCCGTCGGCGGCTGCCGTGATGATCTGACGGAGCTGCTTCGTGCGGACATCGCCTGCGGCGAACACGCCCGGCACGCTCGTCACACCGTCTTCGCCGGCTTTGATGTAGCCAGCCTCATCGGTTTCTACGATGCCTGCGATCAGTGCGGAGACCGGAACGATGCCGACGGCAATAAACACGCCGTCTACCGTGATCACACCGGCTTCCCCTGCCTTTTTGTTCGTTACCTTCACGCCGGACACCATCTCGTTTCCTTCGATGGAATCCACAACCGTATCCCACACCATTTCCACATTCGGCAGTGCCAGCAGTGCATCCTGGAGAACACCGGCTGCCCGCAGTTCATCGCGGCGGTGGATCACGTAAACCTTTTTGCACGTTCTGGCAAGGAAAATCGCATCCTCCACGGCGACATCGCCGCCGCCGATAACGGCAACGGTTTTGTCTTTGAAAAATGCGCCGTCACACGTTGCACAGTAAGAGACGCCCATGCCGGAGAGCTCCTTTTCACCAGGTACATTTAACGCGCGGTGCTCCGCACCGGTTGCAAGAATGACCGTTTTGGCATGATACTCATTTTTTCTCGTGCGGACAATCTTGATCTCTTCGTCAAGAACAAGCTCCTTCACACGCTCACGGGAAAATTCCGCGCCCATTTTTTCAGCGTGTGCGCGCAGCGTGCTTCCGAGATCCATGCCGCTGATGCCCGGAAGGCCGGGATAGTTGTCTACTTCATAGGTATTCAGCACCTGGCCGCCGCTTGCAAAGTTTGCCTCAATCGTAAGAGAGGAGAGCTTTGCGCGTTTCGCATAAATCGCGGCAGAAAGACCCGCCGGGCCGGAGCCGATGATGATAACGTCGTATAAGTTTTCCATAAAAATCCTCGTTTTCGTCTGTAGTAAGCTGCCATGCAGCCATTTTTCTGAAAGTATCGTTACGGAGCCGGTGTTTCGGACGGTTCCTGACTGTCGGAAACGGAAGATGAATCTTCCGCGGAAGTTTTTTTGGCTTCTTCTTCCGGCGCTTCCGGCTGGTTGTGAACCACCTTGATGCTGCGTACCAGCTTCAGATCGTTGTCGATGCCGATTTCAGTGTAGTCCAGCTTTTCGTCATCACTATAGAATGTGTAGAGTGTCAGGTTACTATCCTCTTTTTCCGTTTTTTCTGATTTGGCATCCCCTGCCTTCGCCAGAAAATCGCTCTCGGAAGTGCCGAGCGTGATGCCGTTTGTGATTGAAATCGGAATCTTTGTCGTATCGAGATCGCCGTACAGCGAAGTAACAAAACAGTTGCGTACTGTCGTCGCCTCCGCGCCGTAATTATGTACGGTGCAGTAAAGCTTCTGACCGCCCTTTTCCAGCGTGACGTAGCCGTATTTTCCGTTTAAAACGGCCGTATCGGACTCTTTCGTATTGACGGTCCAGTCGTGGTCCAGAAGTTCACTGACCGGAACGGGAAGATGATAGAGTACATCGTCAAAGCGGACGGTCCAGTCGTTGATTTTACTGCTGTCGGCTTCCGGTGCCTGGTAGGCCTCCACTTCCGGTGTTGTGGCATCGCTGACACCATCGAGCGCTTCTGCATCAGCCGTGGTCGTAAAGTTCTGCATATCGAGGGAATACAGAATTCCCGTTTCGTTATCGAAGCCGAGCGTGATCGTCTGGTACAGCCCGTATTCATATGTGAACTGCACAGAGGTATCGGCCTCATAACGGTCCTTTGGCGCACCGTAGATGCTTTCCACATCCTCCATCAGCGACTGCTGCAGGGTGACGCCGTTCGGCAGGCCGACATAGATATTCTGACCCTCAGCGGTCGAGGTATCGATGTGAATGCCTCCGATCAGGCATTCCGCCACTGGCTTTGCCGTGGTGTCCGGATTGGCAATATCGACGGTAATCTGGTTTCCGTCCTTTTCAAAGCTTTCGCCCTCTGAGAAGGATTCCGGCTGGATTTCCTTTGTGTCGTCGCCGCTGTAGACCCAGCCAAGCGCTGTAAAATCCGCGTAGGATTCCGGAACTTCGTATGTATCGCCCCAGATGGCAAGCTGAAAACTGTTCAGGTTCTTCGAGAGATCCACATCGTATTCCGGAATCTCATCGGAATCGCCGGAGGCCGCCAGATTGTCTTTGGGGTCGTCATCGTCGGTACTCTGACTGATGGTTGTGATCGGAATCGTTTCTGTTTTCTTTCCGCAGCCGCTCGTTCCCACGAGGAAAGCGGCAAATACTGCTGTTAAAACCCAACGGTATTTTTTCATCAAAACCTCCTCATAATAAATGGTTAAAAATATTTGAGAGTTACTTCATGTAAGTAACGATATCAGTTCCCCCTATTCTATCACATTCCGCTTCGTTTTCCAATGTCTGAAGCGGATTTGAGAAAAATGGTTTTTCAAAAGCGCGGTACGGAATACATATTTAGTAAGGAACTGGAAAGGGCAGAAGTCTGGGAGGAGGCTGTGTATGCGTTTTACAAAAATGCAGGGCTGCGGAAATGATTATATCTATGTAAATGCCATGGAGGAGCGGGTGGAGAGTCCGGGACGGCTGGCAAAAGCGGTAAGTGACCGCCATTTCGGCATCGGCGCGGACGGGCTGATTCTGATCGGGGCATCCAAAACAGCAGATTTTTCGATGGAAATGTACAACGCCGACGGCTCGAAGGGCGCGATGTGCGGCAACGGCATCCGCTGTGTGGGAAAATACGTGTACGAGCATGGGCTGACGAGAAAAACGACGCTGACTATCGAAACCGGCAGCGGAAACCGTGTGATTCATCTGCAGACGGGGGAGAATCCGAATAAGATCTGTCAGGTGACAGTGGAGATGGGAACGCCGGAATTCCGCGCCGCACAGATCCCCGTTGTTTCTCTGGGGGAATATGTGCTGGAGCATAAAATTACCGTGTGCGGGGAAAATTATACGATGACCTGCCTTTCGATGGGAAATCCGCATGCGGTGATTCCGGTGGAAGATGTGGAAAAAATATCCATTGCAAAGACCGGTTCCGCTTTTGAACACCTTTCCTGCTTCCCGGACCGTATCAATACAGAGTTTATCCAGACTTTAGATCAACACACAATAAAAATGAGAGTCTGGGAACGTGGGAGCGGTGAAACGCTGTCCTGCGGAACGGGAGCGTGTGCGGCAGCCGTCGCGGCGATGCTTTCCGGCTGTGTTTCGGAGGGAGAAACTGCCGTAGAACTGCGCGGCGGCAGGCTTTTCGTTACATGGGACCGGACGAAAAATAAGGTCCTTCTGACCGGCCCGGCCGAGACCGTTTTTGAAGGAACGCTTGCAGAACGAATTTGAAAAATGCAGATTTCTGTCTGCACGAAAGAGCAGTATGCAATATTCTGAAAATAAAAACTTACAGGAAATGCCTTTTCTTTTCAAAAGAAACATGCTACAATATGTGGTGCCCGCTACAAGAAAAGGGTGGGGGACACACAAGATATAGTGTTTGAATTGGAGGACACCACAATGGTTTATATTATCAAAAAGGACGGCACCAAAGAAGAATTCGACGCGCAGAAGATCGTCCGTGCCGTAAATAAATCCGCACAGAGAATCCTGTATACCTTCTCACAGCAGGAGATTGACTTTATCTGTAAGTTCGCAACCGAGCACGTATATTCCCTTGGAAAGACCGAAATTCCGATCAGCGATATGCACAATATCGTGGAGGGAGCACTCGAAAAAGTAAACCCGGCTGTGGCAAAAAGCTACCGCGATTACCGCAATTACAAAACTGATTTTATCCATATGATGGACGAGGTCTACACGAAGAGCCAGTCCATCCGCTACATCGGCGACAAGAGCAATGCCAACACCGACAGCGCCCTCGTTGCAACGAAGCGAAGCCTGATTTTCAACGAGCTGAACAAAGAGCTGTACCGCAAGTTCTTCATGAACCGCAACGAGCTGCAGGCCTGTAAGGACGGTTACATCTACATCCACGACCAGTCCGCACGTCTCGATACCATGAACTGCTGTCTGTTCGATGTCGGAAACGTTTTAAAAGGCGGTTTCGAGATGGGAAATGTCTGGTACAACGAGCCGAAGACACTCGACACCGCATTTGATGTCATGGGCGATATCGTCCTCAGCACCGCTGCACAGCAGTACGGCGGCTTTACCGTGCCGGAGGTGGACAAGATCCTTGCTCCGTACGCACAGAAGAGCTACGATTACTACGTAAAAGAGTTCCTGAAATATACCGACGCATCCTGGGAGGGTGCACAGGAGAAAGCCATCGAGTATGCGATCGACAAAGTAAGAAGAGAGTGCGATCAGGGATGGCAGGGAATTGAGTATAAACTGAACACTGTTGGATCTTCCCGCGGTGATTATCCGTTCGTTACCGTGACCCTCGGCCTTGGAACGAGCATGTTCGAGAAGATGATTTCCATCTCCCTTCTTGAGGTCCACAAAAACGGACAGGGCAAGAAAGGCCACAAAAAGCCGGTGCTCTTCCCGAAAATCGTCTTCTTATATGACAAGGCAATTCACGGAGAGGGCGGCATCGCAGAAGATGTCTTTGAGGCAGGACTTGACTGTTCCTCTAAAACCATGTATCCGGACTGGCTGTCGATGAGCGGCGAGGGCTACATCGCCGAGATGTACAAGAAATACAAGAGAGTCATCAGCCCGATGGGATGCCGTGCTTTCCTTAGCCCGTGGTACGAGCGCGGAGGCATGGAGCCGGCAGATGAGAACGACAAACCGGTCTTTGTCGGACGTTTCAACATCGGAGCCGTTTCCCTTCATCTTCCGATGATCCTGGCAAAATCCCGTTCCGAGAACCGCGATTTCCACGAAGTGCTTGATTTCTACCTCGAGATGATCCGCGATCTGCACAAACGGACCTACGATTACCTCGGCGAGATGCGTGCATCCACGAACCCGCTGGCTTACTGTGAGGGAGGTTTCTACGGCGGCCACTTAAAACCGTCCGACAAGATCCGCCCGCTGTTAAAGCCGATGACCGCATCGTTCGGTATCACGGCGCTGAACGAGCTGCAGGAGCTGTACAACGGAAAATCTCTTGTTGAGGACGGACAGTTCGCACTTGACACGCTGAAATATATCAACGACAAGGTTGCCGAGTTTAAGAAAGAGGACGGCATCCTCTATGCGATCTACGGCACACCGGCAGAATCCCTGTGCGGCCTGCAGATAGAGCAGTTCCGCAAACAGTACGGCATCGTCCGCAACGTTTCGGACCGCCCGTATGTGAGCAACAGTTTCCACTGCCACGTAACCGAGGACATTACCCCGATCCAGAAACAGGATCTCGAGGGACGTTTCTGGGAGCTCTGCAACGGCGGAAAAATCCAGTACGTGCGCTATCCGGTCGGCTACAACAAAGGCGCGATCAAGACACTGATCGAGCGTGCGATGGAGCTTGGCTACTACGAGGGCGTCAACCTGTCCCTGGCTTACTGCGATGACTGCGGCCACCAGGAACTCGACATGGATGTCTGCCCGGTCTGCGGTTCCAAGAACCTGACAAAGATCGACCGTATGAACGGCTATCTTTCCTACAGCCGTGTCCATGGCGACACACGTCTGAATGAAGCAAAGATGGCGGAAATTGCAGAGAGAAAATCGATGTAAAATCATTGCGATATTTGTAATACGATAAAAGAACGAAATCCCCTGCGGGAAATCCATTCGGTTTGGATTTTCCGCAGGGGATTTTATAGTTCGGCAATTATTCTTCGATATCGCGGGTGATGTTGCGTACCCAGACGTATTTTTTATAATGAAGATAAACCGCAGGCAGTTTCACGATCTCATCGAGGTTTACGATACAGTAGACAACCATGACCGGCAGCTTCAGCCAGAACGCGGCGAGGAAACCAAGCGGTACGGAAAAGCACCACATCGCGCCGATATTTCCCTGCATATCGAATTTCGCATCGCCGCCGGCACAGAAGATGCCGTCGAGAACGGTGGTGTTGACCGACTGTGCCATCAAGTTCAGACCGCAGAAGAGAAGCATGTACTGCAGATATTCTGCCGCGGTATCGGTAAGCGGAGCGAAGTGGACGATTGCAGGAGAGATCAACATCAGAAGACCGCCGGTCACAACGCCGATGGCAATTGCAAGATGCGTCAGGCGGCCGCCGTATTCGCGTGCTTTCTCGAGTTCATCTGCACCGAGCAGGTTTCCGATCAGAACACCGGCACCGCCGCTCACACCGCGGATCAGGCAGGAGAGGAGGCTCTTTGCAATCGAGGTAATCGAGTTTGCTGCAACAGCATCGCTTCCCATGTGGCCCATGATAACGGAGTACAGAACGTAGGCAATTCCCCAGACGAGGGAGGCCGCAAGCACGGGAAGCGTGTAGCGCCAGAAGTCTTCTGAAAGTATTTTCCCTGCGGAAGAGAAGAGGCGGTTCCAGAGAATCCGTACACGCTCCGGTTTCTTTGTCTCGAGATAAGCCCAGATCAGTTCCACAACGCGGGCAGCTACCGTTGCATAAGCTGCTCCGCGGATCCCAAGTGCCGGAGCACCGCAAAGACCGTAGATGAGGATGGCATTTAAAATGATGTTCAGTACAACCGCAGTGGAACTGATGCGGGAGCTGACTGCTGCATGACCGGTGTTTTTCAGCAGGATCAGATAGACCTGCGAAATACCGCAGAGTACGTAGGAGAGTGCAACAGCGCGTAAATACTGGCTTCCGCTTGCAACCAGGGCCGCATCATTTGTAAAGATGCGCATCAGCATTTCGGGACAGAAACCGGCAAGGATGGTAAACAGGCCGGAGAACAGCAGGTTGGTGCGAAGTGCGATCGGAATCACTTTTTCGATCGAAGCGGCATCCTGTTTCCCCCAGTACTGCGCTGCCATAATACCGGCGCCCGCCGCGATGCCTGAGATAAAAAGGCTCAAAACAAACTGCACCTGTCCGGCCAGTGAAACAGCAGACAACGAAGTCTGATCAATCCAGCCCAGCATGATCGCATCCGTTGCGCTGACGAGAGCCAGCATAAAATTCTGGATCGCAATCGGAAGGACGAGGAGTTTTAGTTTCTGGTAAAATTCATCCTTAAAATTCATTCGTGTTTTCATAAAAATTCCCCCAAAGTATAAATAGTAGTTTTTGCTGTATTATAGCGGAAAGGAAATGGGAAAACAATGGCTAAAACAAGCTATTTTCTGGTCATTTTTGACATTCCCTGTATAATATAGAAGAAAAAGAACTTTTCCGGTGCCCGTGTCCGGTACGCCGGAAAGCGGAGAAGAAGTTTGATCAGAAAATCAGGTTTCCTTCAGCAGAAACTCCAGGATTTCTGCTATCAGAATAAATATGCCGGCAGCGGCTGTCTTTATAAAATCCAGAAATCCATGCAGGAGCTGGAGAAGCTTTTGAAAAAGAAAGATAAGAAACGGAAGTAGGTTCGGCTGCCATTGGAGCCGTCATCGAAACAAACGGAAATATACGAAAAAATTGTGAAATTTAATAGAATTATAAGACCTGTTTTCGCTGTTTTTAACAAAAGTAAAGAAACAGTGAAAAAAAGGTTGCTTTTTTCGGCAGAATCCTTTATAATCTTATTTGTGTTCAGCGAGTGGATCATCCAATGAAACACAGAAAAACAAAAGTAAGCGCCTTTAGCTCAGTTGGTAGAGCAGTAGACTCTTAATCTATTTGTCCAGGGTTCGAGTCCCTGAAGGCGCATCGAAAGCACTGTTTTTGCAGACCTGAGAGCTGCGGGGACGGTGTTTTTCTTGTTTTACAAGCAAAATACCAAAAGTCTGTGTATCAACTTTTTTACATTGCGATAGAAACAGAGAAAAACCGGCAGCGGAGCGGTCTTACTTTTCAAGAGACCGTTCTGCTGCCGGTTTGTATTTTGGATGGGAATCAAATCATTTGCGAAAGCATTCCGCTACAGAAACCGTGCCTCCATCTTACAGATCGGGTTTCCAATTGAGGAAAACTTCTCCTCATATTCCGTCATTACATTTCCTTCTGAGAGAACCACATCGTGGTGCAGATCGTATGTGAATGCAGTGAGTTCCCATCCCTCTGCATTTTTCATCTCTTCAAGAGAGAAGTCAAACAGATCTTTATTATCGGTTTTGAATTCCAGTGTTCCGTCCTTCTTTAAAATCTTCTCGTACCGTGCAAGAAACTCATGTGACGTCAGTCTCCGCTTCGCATGGCGGTCCTTCGGCCACGGATCGGAGAAGTTGAGGTAAATGCGGTCTACCTCGCCCTCAGCAAACACTTCCGGAAGCTGGCGTGCATCCATGCGGATGAAAAACAGGTTTTTGATTTCCGTCTCCAGTTTTTCCCGTTTCTGTACTGCGCGGAGCAGCACGCTGTCGTACATTTCAATGCCGACGTAGTTGATTTCCGGATGCAGAACCGCCATATCCATCAAAAAGCGGCCCTTTCCCATACCGACCTCAATATGAATCGGATTTTCATTTCCAAAAATTTCAGCCCACCGTCCCCGGCAGCTCTCCGGCTCCTGCACAACGAACGGACAGGAAGCAATCACATCTTTTGATCCTCTGATATTTCTAAGGCGCATATGCGTAAAATTCCTTTCTTAAGTGATAAATATTAGAATAAAAGCCAATCATATCCAGTATATCATAGCTCCCGAAAAAGCAAAACAGAAAAATCCCGTTTTCAAATTTTCGAAGTTTTCAAAATACTATATACAATATCAACCTGCACATAGCATTTCTTATCAGCAATATGACAATCGGATTGGAACCATATCGAAATCATATGAGGGACCATCTTTTGGCTATTGATATTGGAAGAAAAAATATGACCCATTGTCTATTTTTAATCAAAAAGTCGATCGAAATCCCACTTTTTTTTACGATTTCAATATGTCAACTTTGGAAAAAAAGGTGTAGAATACTAACAGCAAAGATGCGGGGAGTTTTCCTCGTCTTTGTTGTCTTTTAAATAAATAAGGAGGGAAAGCGATGCTATGGAATCTGTAATTAACAAACTTGCAGAGATCGAAACGGCTGCTACTAAGATTATGCAGGCTGCCGAGAATCAGAAGAAGCTCCAGGACGAGCAGCAGGAAGAGCGGATTGCAAAATTCGATGCAGATCTGGAAGCGGAAACGGCAAAGCGGATTGAAGAGATCACAACAAAACTTCATTCTACTACAGATGCGGATCAGAAAAAGCAGCGGGACTCTGCCGCCGAACTTCTATCTTCACTGGACGCTTATTACGAACAGAATCACGGAACACTGTCCACGCAGATTTACGAAAACATTATAAGGAAGTGAAACGATGAGCGGTCTATTATCCTACAGCGGCCTTACCACAAAGATAAGAGCCATGCAGAGCCATCTTTTAAACGACCAGAATTTTCGGGAAATCGTGGAACTGGAGAGTGTACCGCAGGCAGTTTCTTACCTCAAGCAGCATAAAGGCTATGAGGATCTGTTTGAGGGCTACAACGAAGCTGACCTTCACCGAGGTCAGATCGAGAAAATGCTGCGCCTGACGGTATACCGGGATTTTTCCAAGCTGTACCGTTTTGCAAATGTGGAGCAGAGAAAGTTCCTTGCGCTCTACTTTAAACGATACGAAGTGTCCGTTATCAAAGAATGCCTGAACACGGTATTTGATCACCGTGATGTGGTATTGAACCTGTCCATATTCGACGAGTTCTTTAACAAGCATTCCCAGCTGGACATCAATCTTCTGGCGTCCTCCAGGACGATCGAAGAACTGATTGCGAACCTGAAAGGGACAGAATATTATGCCCCGCTGTCGCAGCTCGCGGATATCGAGCGTCCGACCCTGTTCGACTATGAGATGACCCTGGATCTGTATTACTTTGCACAGATGTGGAAAGACAGATCAAAAGTAGTGACAAAGCGGGATCTGGAAGAGTTGACCGCTGCATGGGGAAGCAAGTTTGACATGCTGAACCTTCAGTGGATCTACCGTTCCAAACGCTATTATCACATGACCAGCGCACAAATCTACGCCCTGCTGATTCCGGTTCATCACCGGCTGAAAAAGGATGTGGTAAAGGCACTGGTAGAAGCCGAGAATATGAGTGCATTTTCCCAGCTGCTGGAACAAACCTATTATGCGAAACGGTATGATTCCTTCAAAGTCGATACGCTGGAATCCATGTATGCAGCCATTATGAAGCACATACTTTCCAGTGAATCCAGACAGGATCCTTATTCCGTTGCCACCATATACTCATACCTCTATCACAAAGAGCACGAGGTAAACCGGCTTATTATTGCACTCGAGTGCGTACGTTACCGTATCAGCGCTGACGAGGCAATGCAGCATATCGCAAAAACTTAATACACGGGGAGGTGTACTCATTGATTGTCAAGATGAAATTTTTGAGCATCACCGGGCCGAAAGCCGACATTGACCGTGTGGTCAACACTTATCTCTCAAAATATGAGATACATCTGGAAAACGCTCTGACGGAGCTGTCTACGATGCAGAATATCACACCGTATATCCAGATCAACCCATACAAAGAGACCTTAAAACAGGCGGAAGATTTTACAGCACTTCTGCCGGAAGACAAGCGTACCACCACGAAAAGACTTTCCCTGGAAGATGCCATCAACTGTGTCCATGGTTTGGATCACACCCTTGGCCAGTTGAACCAGGAGCGTACAGAACTGGAAGCAAAAAAGAAAGACTTGATGGAAAAAGCACAGAAAATCGAGCCGTTCCAGGATCTGCACTGCAATCTTTCCTCCATTCTGGATTTCCACTTTATCAAATTCAGATTCGGAAAGATCACAAAAGAGTATTACAACAAGTTTGAGAGCTACTGCTATGAGAACAGCGATACGGTATTCTACCGCTGCCATTCCGATGAGCAGTATGTATGGGGCATTTACTTCTGCCCGAGAGATCAGGTCACGAAAGTGGACGCCGTATTCTCATCCCTGCACTTCGAAAGAATCTACGTTCCGGACGAGTACAGTGGAACGCCGGAGGATGCTTACGCAGCACTTCAGGCAGAAATCAAAAAGACAGACGATGCACTCAGCGAGTGCTCACGGAAACTGGCAAAATGCCTTTCGGATTCCGCAGAGGATCTGGTTGCAGCAAAAGAGCAGTTAGAGCAGCTCTCCGGCAACTTTGATGTCCGTCGCCTGGCAGCCTGCACAAAATCCAAGAAGGAAACTTTCTATATTCTGTGCGGCTGGATGTCGGAAAAAGATGCCGCTTCCTTCCAGAAAGACATCGAAAACGACACAAATCTCTTCTGCTTTATCGAGGATGATGCAAACAACGTTCTGCGTCAGCCGCCGACAAAGCTGAAAAACCCGAAAATCTTCCGTCCGTTTGAGATGTATGTGAAGATGTACGGACTGCCAAATTACAATGAAATTGACCCTACGATTATCGTAGGACTTACCTATGCATTTATTTTCGGAATCATGTTTGCCGATGTAGGACAGGGACTGTGTCTGCTGATTGGCGGCGCACTGCTGTACCACTACAAGAAGATGGATCTGGCAGCGATCATGAGTACCTGCGCGGTATTCTCTGTGATCTTCGGATTCTTGTTCGGCAGCTTCTTCGGATTTGAGAATGTCATACCGGCCCTCTGGCTGCATCCGAAGGAAGCGATGACAACGCTTCCGTTCATCGGTTCGATGAACACCGTATTTGTCGCAGCGGTTGCATTTGGTATGTTCATGATTCTGACAGGAATGGTTCTGCATATGATCAATGCAGCAAGAAACCATAAGCTCGGCGAGCTTCTGTTCAGCCAGAACTCCCTGGCAGGCTTCATTTTCTACGGAGCCCTTGCCGTTACACTCGTTCTCCTGTTCAGCGGCCATAAAGCTCCGGCTGTCGGCGTGATGGTAGTCATGTTCGGTATTCCGCTTCTTGCGATCTTCTTAAAAGAGCCACTGGAGCGTATGGTAGAGAAGAAGGGCAATGCATTTCCGGATACCGGAAAGGGAATGTTCTTTGTACAGGCATTCTTCGAACTCTTCGATGTACTTTTGAGCTACTTCTCCAACACAATTTCCTTTGTCCGTGTCGGCGCATATGCAGTCAGCCATGCGGCTATGATGGAGGTTGTCCTGATGCTCGGCGGAGCAACAGGCGGCGGCAGCATCAGCTGGCCGGTTATTGTTCTCGGAAATGTCTTCGTTGCCTGCCTTGAGGCACTGCTGGTAGCGATCCAGGTACTGCGTCTGGAGTATTACGAGATGTTCAGCCGGTTCTATGAAGGAGACGGAAAACCATTTGTTCCGTTTTTGAAAAAAGGCGAGAAATAAAAGAGGATTCAGAGCCATGCGAAATGGAAGTGAATATGGCGGGAAGCTGTATCGGGAAAAAGTGAAAATGGCTCCGGATCGCAGCAAAGAGTAAATTTAATGAATTAACTTCAGGAGGAAAACTATTATGAACTCAGCATTTGTACAGGTACTTACTGCAATCGCAATGGTATTAACCATCGTTGTTCCTATGACTTATTACTTCAAAGGTGAGCACAACAAAAATCGTTACAAAAAATCTCTGGCAGCCAATGTAAGCGGCTTCTTCGGCCTTCTGCTGATCGCAACCGTTGTTTCCTTCGCAGGCGCAACAACTGCATCTGCTGCAACAGAAGCAGGCGCTGGTCTTGCAACCGGTCTTGGTTACATCGGTGCAGCTCTTGTTACAGGTCTTTCCGGTATTGGTTCCGGTATCGCCGTTGCATCTTCCGCAAGCGCAGCTCTTGGAGCAATCAGCGAAGACGGCAGCATCTTTGGTAAATCCATGATCTTCGTAGCTATGGCCGAAGGTATCGCTCTGTATGGTCTGATCATCTCCTTCATGATTCTTGGTAAACTTTGATTCCAAAACCGGAAGGTATTGATCTTCACCTTAAGTTGGAGGAATCATAAATGAAAATGTTCTTGATCAGTGATAACGTAGACACTCAGACGGGCATGCGCCTGGCCGGAGTGGAAGGCGTTGTCGTTCATGAGCGCGAGGAGCTTTATGATACACTGCAGAAAACACTGGCAGACAAAGAGATCGGAATTATTCTCCTTACAGAAAAGTTCGGGAAGGAATTCCCGGACATTCTGGAGGATGTCCGCCTCAACCATAAGCTTCCGCTGCTCATTGAAATTCCGGACCGTCACGGTACCGGAAGAGCGCCGGACTTTATCACTTCCTTTGTAAATGAATCTATTGGATTAAAACTGTAAGAATGCCCTGGAGGTGACACAATTGACTACTGAGGAGAAACTTCAGAATTTTTATAATCATTCCCTGGACAGTGCAAACCGTGAAGCAGAACGTGTGATCGGCGATCACCAGAAAGCTCTGGATAAGATCTTCGAGGAGCATAAAGCAACTGCAAGACGTCAGGCAGAAGAAGAAATTGCTGCCGAGACCGAGAAAGCAAAACGTGATGTCAATAAGACACTGTCAGCGGATCAGCTTCATATCAGACGGAAGCTGTCCCGTAAAAATCTGGAATTAAAAGAAAAACTGTTTAAAGAAGTTCGTGAAAAACTTACCGCTTATAAAAAGGATCCATCCTATGAGGAGTATCTGGAGCGCAAAATCCGTGAAGCCGTTACGTTTGCCGGAAATGACAAACTGACCTTATATCTGGATCCGTCAGACGAAGCTCATAAGGCTTCCCTGGAGCAGAAACTCTCCGTAACCCTTACCATTTCGGCCATGCCGTTCCTTGGCGGCGTGCGCGCGGTCATTCCGGAGAAAAATATTCTGATCGATAATTCCTTCGAGACCCTTCTGAACGAAGAGCGGGAGAATTTCATCTTTCACGGAGGTGTAGAGCATGAATAAAACCGGAGTTATCTATGGAATCAACGGTCCGGTCGTATATCTGAAAGGAAACACCGGATTTAAAATGTCCGAGATGGTTTACGTTGGTAAAGAACGTCTGGTCGGCGAGGTTATTGCCCTGACAAAGGATACCACTACAGTACAGGTTTTCGAGGAAACCACAGGACTGAAACCAGGCGAAACAGTTACCGCATCCGGAGATGCCCTCTCTGTTACACTGGGACCTGGAATCCTGAACAACATTTTTGACGGTATTGAGCGTCCGCTGTCCGAGATTGCAAAGCAGTCCGGTAAATATATCAGCCGCGGTCTTACCGTAGATTCTCTGGATACAGAGAAAAAATGGGATGTCCATGTAACTGTTTCAGAAGGCGAAGAGCTGATGGGCGGCGCAATCATTGCAGAGACACAGGAGACCCGTTCCATCGTACACAAATCGATGGTTCCGCCGGATGTCAACGGCACGGTTATCTGGGCTGCCAAAGACGGAAAGTACACCATCCTTGACCCGATTGTAAAACTGAAACTGGAAGATGGCACCGAAAAAGAGATCACACTGGCACAGAAATGGCCGATCCGTGTACCGCGTCCAACCCTGAAAAGATATCCGGCATCCGTTCCGCTGATCACAGGACAGCGTATCCTGGATACGATGTTCCCGATCGCAAAAGGCGGCACAGCAGCCATCCCTGGCGGATTCGGTACCGGAAAAACCATGACCCAGCACCAGATCGCAAAATGGTCTGATGCCGATATCATCATCTATATCGGATGTGGAGAGCGTGGAAACGAGATGACACAGGTTCTGGAGGAGTTCCAGGAACTGATCGACCCGAAGAGCGGCAACCCGCTGATGGACCGTACCACCCTGATCGCCAACACATCCAACATGCCTGTTGCAGCCCGTGAGGCATCTCTGTATTCCGGACTGACACTGGCTGAGTATTACCGCGATATGGGCTATGATGTAGCAATCATGGCAGACTCCACATCCCGTTGGGCAGAGGCACTCCGTGAGCTGTCCGGCCGTCTGGAGGAAATGCCTGCCGAGGAAGGTTTCCCGGCATATCTGGCATCCCGTCTGTCCGCTTTCTATGAGCGTGCCGGCATGATGCAGACCCTTTGCGGAGCAGAGGGAAGCGTATCCATCATCGGAGCTGTATCTCCGCAGGGTGGTGACTTCTCCGAGCCTGTTACCATGAACACCAAACGTTTCGTCCGCTGCTTCTGGGGACTGGACAAATCTCTGGCTTACGCCCGTCATTTCCCGGCGATCCACTGGCTGACCAGCTACAGTGAATACCTGCAGGATCTGTCGCCGTGGTACAAAGATCACGTAAACAAAAACTTTGTAGATATGCGGAACCAGTTAATGGGAATCCTGAACTCCGAGAGCTCCCTGATGGAAATTGTAAAACTGATCGGTAGCGATGTTCTTCCGGATGACCAGAAGCTGACCCTGGAAATCGCCAGAGTTATTCGACTGGGCTTCCTGCAGCAGAACGCATTCCATCCGGATGACACCTGCGTATCCTTGGAAAAACAGTACAAGATGATGGAAGTTATTCTTTATCTGTACAAGAAATCCAAAGCGCTCGTGACGATGGGCATGCCAATGTCCGTACTGAAAGAGGACAAGATCTTCGACCGCGTCGTTTCTATTAAATACGATGTACCGAATGACCGTCTGGATCTGTTTGACACATACAAAAAAGATATCGACACCTTCTACGATAAGGTACTCGAGAAGAATGGTTAAGGAGGGAATTCATCATGGCAATTGAATATTTAGGCCTTAGTGAGGTCAATGGCCCTCTGGTTGTTCTGGAAGGTGTAAAAAATGCTTCCTACGAGGAAATCGTAGAATTTACCGTAGACGGCAATGAGAAAAAACTGGGACGTATCGTTGCTGTATACGAAGATAAAGCCGTTATTCAGGTATTTGAGGGAACTTCGAGCATGTCTCTTACCAATACCCATACCCGTCTGACCGGACATCCGATGGAGATCGGACTTTCCGAGGAAATCCTGGGACGTACCTTCGACGGTATCGGAAAACCGATCGACCGCATGGGACCGATTGACGCAGAGGTAAGAAGAAACGTCAACGGCCTGCCGCTGAACCCGGTTACCCGTAAATACCCAAGAAACTATATCCATACCGGTATTTCTGCAATCGACGGTCTGACCACCCTGATTCGTGGCCAGAAGCTGCCAATCTTCTCCGGAAACGGACTTCCGCACGACCAGCTGGCAGCACAGATCGTACAGCAGGCATCCCTTGGAGATTCTGATGAGAAGTTTGCAATCGTATTTGCCGCTATGGGTGTTAAATACGACGTAGCAGAGTTCTTCCGCCGGACCTTTGAGGAAAGCGGTGTATCTGACCACGTTGTTATGTTCCTGAACCTGGCAAACGACCCGGTTGTAGAGCGTCTGATCACTCCGAAGGTAGCGCTGACAGCTGCCGAGTACCTTGCATTCGAGAAAGGCATGCATATCCTGGTTATCCTGACCGATATCACATCCTTCTGCGAGGCTATGCGTGAGGTTTCCTCCTCCCGTGGAGAGATTCCTTCCCGTAAAGGTTATCCTGGATACCTGTACAGTGAGCTGGCTACGCTGTATGAGCGCGCCGGAATCGTACAGGGCGTAGAGGGATCCGTAACACAGATTCCGATCCTGACCATGCCAAACGATGATATCACGCACCCGATCCCTGACCTGACCGGTTACATCACCGAGGGTCAGATCGTACTGGACCGTCAGCTTCACGGCCAGTCTATTTACCCGCCGATCAGCGTACTGCCGAGTCTTTCCCGTCTGATGAAGGATGGTATCGGTGAGGGCTACACAAGAGCCGATCATCAGGACGTAGCGAACCAGCTGTTCTCCTGCTATGCAAAGGTAGGAGATGCGCGTTCCCTGGCATCCGTTATCGGTGAGGATGAGCTTTCTCCGATCGATAAACAGTACCTGGTATTCGGTAATGAATTCGAGCATGAATTCATCGGCCAGGGAATGGATGAAAACCGTTCCATGGAAGATACGCTGAACAAGGCATGGGAGCTTCTTGGACTGCTTCCGAGAGAAGAGCTCGACCGTGTCAACACCAAGGTTCTGGATCAGTATTATCATCCGACCACCATTGATGCAGTAGCAAAAGCAAAGGCAGAAGCCGATGCCATGAATGAGTAAGCGAGAGGAGTGAGATCGGAATGGACCCGAATACCTTTCCTACCAAGGGAAACCTGATTCTTGCAAAGAACTCTCTGAAACTTGCCCACATGGGTTACGAGCTGATGGACAAGAAGCGGAATATTCTGATCCGCGAGCTCATGGGCCTGATCGATGAGGCAAAAGATATTCAGCGTCAGATTGATGTGACATTCCGCGAAGCATATGCGGCGCTGCAGATTGCGAACATGGAGATCGGTATCACCAACGTACAGACCGTGTCCTATACCGTTCCGGTGGAGGAATCTATCCGGATCAAGACAAGGAGTATCATGGGCGTGGAAATTCCGCTGGTAGAGGCTGATCCGTCCGGACAGGCCCCGACTTATGCTTACTACAGCACGAAGGAGTCCCTGGATCAGGCAAGACAGGCCTTTGAAAAAGTAAAAGACCTGACCTTAAACCTTTCCATGATTGAGAACTCGGCATACCGCCTTGCTGCGGCAATCAAGAAAACACAGAAGCGCGCCAATGCGCTGAAGAACATCACGATTCCGCATTACACCCAGTTGTCCAAGGATATCGCGGACGCACTGGAGGAGAAGGAGCGCGAGGAGTTCACACGACTGAAAGTCATCAAACAGAGAAAGAACAAGGCAAGCTGATAAGGCTTTCCCGGAATAGAGATGAAAAACCCGCTTGGGCCGCGAAGAGATTTGCGGTGCCGGGCGGGTTTTTATGTGTCATGCAAAAAATATGTTTTTGGCTGCACTTTTTGTGCGAAAATTTTATAAAAATTTTCTATCTTTTTAAAACGGTCTTTGCTATAATACGTAAGGCGATTGTAAAGAAAAGTTAAGATTTTGTAAGCTGTAATGCTTTTTGGAGGTAGGAAGATGAAACACAAGAAACAGAAAAAAACGAAAAAAGCGAAAAAAGCAGGGCGCATTCTGCTGGCTGTGTTTGCAGTGTTGATCGGAACACTTGGCGTGCTGCTGTTTACGTCCGAGCGCTGGATGCGGAAAACATGGCCGAATCTGAGCATGGAAGAGCTTGTTTACCAGTTAAAGGCCCCGATTGCCGGAACCAGCCATGATCTTCTGATGAGTTATATCTGCTCAAGTGCGCTGATCGCAGCGGCAGCACTCATCCTTCTGATTCTGGTCAGCATTTTTCTTCGAGAAAAACGCAAAGCCCATGTGGCGTTCGGGATGATCTGTATCGCGGCAGGAGCCGCCAGCATCGTCTATTCCATCAATGACGTGTGGGCAGCACTGGACGTAAAAGATTATCTGAAAAATCAGAGCACGTACAATACCGTGGTAGAAGACAACTACGTAGATCCGGACCGCGTGAATATCACGTTCCCGGAACAGAAACGAAATCTGATCTATCTCTATCTGGAATCCATGGAGAGCACCTACGCAGACAAAGCTTCCGGCGGAGCATTCGATAAAAACTATATCCCGGAGCTGACCCAGCTTGCCGCAGACAACATCAGTTTTTCCAATTCGGAGCTGCTCGGCGGCGGCCAGCCTACCGTAAACGCAACCTGGACCATTGCCGGAATTTTCGCACAGACCTCCGGTCTGCCTCTCAGCATCGGAATCCAGCGAAATGAGATGGCATATCAGGCCAGCTTCTTCCCGGAAATCAATACCCTGGGTGATGTCCTGGCGGATGAAGGCTACAAGCAGTATTTCTTCATCGGTTCAATCGGACAGTTCGGCGGCCGGGAAGAGTACTTTAAAGAGCACGGCGACTACGAAGTAGACGATTACAGCTGGGCTATGGAAAAAGGCCTGATCCCGGAAGGATATTACGAATGGTGGGGCTATGAGGATGAAAAACTCTTTTCCTTTGCCAAAGACCGTCTGACCGAAATCGCAGCAGAGGGAGAGCCGTTCAACTTCACCATGCTGACCGCAGACACCCATTTTGAGGATGGCTATCCGTGTGAGCTCTGCGATGAAGAAAACGACGGCGACAACCAGTATGGAATGGTTCTGCACTGCTCCAGCAAGCAGGTCACCGAGTTCGTTTCCTGGATTCAGCAGCAGGATTTCTACGAGAACACAACGATCGTAATTTCTGGCGACCATCTGACGATGGATTCCGATTTCTGTGAGAACATTGATCCGGACTACACCAGAACCGTATACAACGTGATCATCAACTCTCCGATCCAGCCGCAGCAGGAGAAAAACAGAAGTTTCACCACCATGGACATGTTCCCGACCACGCTTGCCAGCCTCGGCGCCACCATCGAGGGCGACCGCCTCGGCCTTGGAACCAACCTGTTCTCCGGCGAGCAGACACTTGCTGAGAAGCTGACCTTTGACCAGTTCAATGATGACCTCTCCCAGAAATCCAAATTCTTCGAGAAAATGGAAGAGCAGGTAACCTCCATCTGGACCAAAACCGATGAGGGCTGGAAGTTCTACATCGAAGACGAAGACCGCTGGGCCAAAGGCGAATGGGTATCCCTGAACCCGCACCGCTATGCGAATGACACCGAGCAGAGATACTACATCGATGCAAACGGCTATGCTGTCAAGGGATGGAAGCTGATCGACGGAAAGTGGTACTACTTCTCCGTCAAGGGAAGCTACCGCCTCCTTGAAGGACCTTGCGACGAACCGTTTGATGTGGATGAGTCGCAGTATTCTTAAAAAATAGAACATATAAAAACACCGGCTTCCCGGAGACAGATAAAAATCTGTTTCCGGAGAAGGCCGGTGTTTTTTGTTAATTCAGAGAGAGACTACAAAAGAGTGATGTATGATTCGATTATCTTGCCTGGAAACGGTCATAAACGGTTTGCACAATTTCTACTGCACGATCAACATTCATCTGCTTCAGCTGAGCGATAAAATCATCATATTCATCCATAGAAATAACACCTGTGATAAACTGAGATGTTTTTTCGTTTACAATTGTCGTAACATCAGTCATGATTTTGCTGTATTCTTTGTTTTCGTCTGAAGAAATACCCATAGCACTGACATCAGGCAGACAGTTTTCGGTGCCAGCTTCTGCCCAGATATCATAGGAAACAAGATCTTTTTCCGGAACGGCGGCAAGCTCACGTTTCCAGTCCTGCAGGCAGACACGGGAAGGTGGCATAGTGAAATAAGCCATTGCCTGTGCAAAAGTATAATCTTCGTTGGCAGTTACTTTGGAGGTGAAAACTGGAGTTCCGTCTTCCTGATATTCAAAAGTATCGCCCTCGGTACCATAGTTGGCTAAAAGAGCACCTTCCTCGCTGAAGAGATAATCCAGCCATTTTACACAGAGCTCGGCATTTGGAGAATCTGCGGAAACTGTGATGCACGGACCGAGCAGATAATACATATTTAATTTTACAGTATCTTCAGCATTTACTTTCGGGGCAGGAACAGGAACGTACTCGGCATTTGGATCTGAGTTTGCACCTTCGTATGCTGCGATTAATGTGTAAATAGAGCAAAATGCACCGGTTTTTCCTGTGGTAACCATTGCATTGTCCGGAAGGACTGCGTTTGTAGACATAAAGTCAGGATCAATTAATCCCTCACTGTACCAGCGATGCATCATTTCAACATAATCTTTCCAGCCGCTTTCAATCGGTCCGTATTTAACAACGCCGTTTTCCTGATAGAAAGTATTGGAAACTCCATAACCGGCATTTAAGGCATTGGCAAATACATCATATCCAGTATAAGAAAGCGTCAGCGGAGCAGTTGCACCTTCCTGGTCTTTAAAAGCAGTAAGCATGGTTTCCCAGTCATCGTAGGTGACCGGAGTATCCATACCGAGGTCATCGAGCCAGTCTTTGCGGACATACATGCCGGCATATGGTCCCTGCTGTTCTGACATGATCTGATAGATACCGACCATACGTCCGTCATTGGTATAAGCACTGCGCTTCAGATTTTCATCTTCTTCTCCGGCCTTTTCGAGAGCAGCCATATAATGAGGAGCATACTTCTGGATGAGATCTGTCAGGTCCATATAATAGCCATCGTCTACAGCGGCATCAAGACCGTCAGGATAAACATAGGAAGGGCCACTGTTTTTGATCATATCCGGCAGTTCGCCGCCTGCGATCATAAGATTGTAAGCAGATGCTTCGTCTCCAATGGCGGGATGCTGAAATTCAATATGTACATTCGTTTTTTCTTCCAGCTTTTGAAAAAATTCTGTATCACCGAGAGAATCTACAATACTTGCAGCATTGGCATCCATAGGAGTCCAGAGAGTTAATGTTGTTTTCTCATCCACTAATGGAAGAGAAACTTCAGTATCTGCAGCAGAAGTGTCAGAACTTACAGAAGAAGCTGCAGAAGAAGTATTAGAAGAAGCAGAGGTGGAACTGCCGGAAGAAGTGCTGCCGTTAGCACCGCATCCTGCCAGAAGAACAACGCTCTGTAATAAGGCGCCCATGCGTATAGCCTGTCGTATTCTTTTTTTCATACTTGAAATCTCCTTTTCTTTTGATTTTCGTTCTAATGTTCGTGCACGTTACCTGTATTATAAGAGAAAGGTGGGAAAAAAGAAAAGAACCAGTTTTTGCGTCAGGTGCAGTTTGCCGTCAGAATCAGAATTGCCAGAATGTGTTTTGATTGCCGTTTTGCGTGATCCTTGGGCAATTTTGAGACTTTTCCGGGGGTGCGTGCTATAATTTAAGGAAGAAAATGCATGGGGGATGCAAAAGATGAAAGAGAAAAAAATATTTTTATCCGTGATGAAAACGTATCTGGTGTTGGTGATGATCCTGTTGATTGTACTGATTGGCTGTTCTTTTTATTCCTATCAGAGTTTTAAGAGCAATACGAAAAATGCGCAGGTTGCATTATTAAATCAGGTACAGCATGAGATGGACATTCGGCTGGAAAATATTTCAAAGATCAGCCAGCTTCTGGCGGATCATCCGATTGTTCAGGAAATAGCGGAACTGGAAGATGAGCAGCCGGAGTATCAGCTGAAGTATACAGAATTGAATCAGGTTCTGCGCAATGAAAATACGATGCAGCAAAGTGAAGCAGAAACGGTATTGTATTTTAAAAACAGCAACGCTGTGTTTACTGGAAACTATCGGTACCAGGACGAAAATTTGGATGCATTTTTGAAAAAGAAAGGAATTTCTGAAGAAGAATTTCAGAATCTGGTTTCCCTGGAAAGAAATAAGGGAGCATATCAGATTTTAAAATCGGGCACAAAAAGTGCGGTACTGATCCATTTAAACCCAATTTTGGATAAAAGCTATCATCGGGCTGGTGTAGTTATTACGTTTGTTTCTGTCAGAGAGTTTGAAAAAATATTAAACCTGAGTGACTATATTGAGCAGAGTATTTGCTGCATGGCAAACGGAGATCGCTCCCTGATGATTGGTACCGTTCCGGAGGGACAGGATGTGCTGCAGCAGAACAGTTATGAAGAGATTGTGTGCAATTCCGAACCTGTGATGCAGGAAATACAGGGAAAACGATATATTACAATGGGAATATCTTCCCAAAGCGGAGTATGGAACTATTATTTTTCTATTCCAATGTCGATTTTTTATCAGCAGAACAGAACATATTTTATCATTATTGCGGGTGCTGTTCTGATGAGCCTGTTGGCAGGCGTTTTTCTGGCATGGCATTACAGTAAAGCATTTTCAGAACCAATCCAGGAGATTCTGGATACGTTTCGGATGGATGGAGCAGACAGTTATCCTGAAATGATGAAATCCTTGGAAAAAACAATGCTTGTCTATGAGTATAGGCTGCATGACATACAGAAACAGTTAAGAGGAAGTATGCAGCAGCAAAAAGATGAGTTTCTGTTTTCCATGTGCAGAGGTAATATCAATGAGAAAAAAGTACAGGAAAAACTGAGTAAATATGAGATTTCATTAAAAAATGCTCCGTTCGAATTTATGATGTTCCAATACAGGGAGATCGAAGAATCTACATTTTGTGTGAATGGTACGGTAGATTATGATCTGCTGTTGTTTGTAAGTCAAAATGTTATTGAGGAGTTGCTTTGTAAGAACGGAGGGGCTGCATTTCGTCATGACAGAATGATCTTGTGTATCTGTCAGCCGGTGGAAGAGGCTGATGTACTCAATCAGCTGCTGAACCAGATCGTTGATTTCCACAAGGATGTTATTCATGCAGAACTGTGTGTGTTCCGCGGAGGCCAGGGCAGTGAGCTAAGCGATATTCCAGAGCTGTTTTTAAATGCGGAGGAAATGGCAAACTATAAGACTTTCTGGGAAAAGGATATTCCGAATATTTTAGACTATCGTGACAGCAAATCCAGGAAAGCGCTGGAAGAAGATTCTATTTCGCTGGATATTCAGAAACGCTTTTTAAATCTGCTGTCCATCAAAGACTACACGAATGCGTATGAACTGCTGACAGAACAGTTAAATATGGTGGAACAGGGAGAAATCAAAAACTTTCAGTTGGAGCGATACAAAATTTATGGTTTGGTAAGCAATCTGTTGGAAGGAATTCCACATGTGGATCAGCTCGAGAAAAACAGCACGGAAGAAGCAAGACAGATCGGTGAGATTCTGGAATCACTTTCTAATGTAAGATCACTGCAGGAGATCAGGGAAAAAATTGATCTTCTGTTTGAAAAAATTATTTCCTATCAGAAGGGAACGGAGAAAGAAGGCTTTCCATGGGTATGGGAAGTGCAGAGTTACATTGAGAAAAACTATGCAGACCCGCAGATGGATGTGCAGTATCTGGCGGAAAAGTTCCATCTGTCAACATCACATCTGAGCAGAAACTATAAAAAAGTAACGTCAATTGGTGTGAGAGACAACATTCATATCGTGCGGATTGCGAAGGCAAAAGAACTTTTGATGCAGGGAATGAGCGTGCAGGAAATTGCGGAAAAGGTAGGATATGTGGAATCCAGAGCATTGATTCGTACGTTTAAACGGTATGAAGGAGTGACTCCGGGCCAATATCGGGAAACTATGGTGCAGAAATAGCAGAAAATGAGTACCACCACAAGAAAAGGCCATAAAAAAGCAGCAGAAAAAGGAGGGAAGCCACAAAAAGTGGTTCTTTCGAACCGGCAGGGAAGACGATACAATCAGATTAATGATAAGTCCGGCGGGAAGAAAGGAGCACATATGAAAACAAAAAAATTTACAAGGAAGGAAATCGTAAAAGACTGGAAGAAAAACAAACTGCTGTATCTTATGGCGGTTCCGTTGATTGCATTTTTTATCGTATTTGCATATCTTCCAATGGGAGGCATCCTGATGGCATTTGAAAATTACAAGCCAAAACTTGGAATTCTCAGAAGCCAATGGGTAGGTCTGGAAAATTTTAAAGACTTTTTTCAATCGGTATTTGCGTGGCGTGTCATTCGGAATACGGTTGTGCTGAGTATGTTGCAGCTGATCATTGAGTTTCCGCTCACGATCATTTTTGCGCTGCTTCTGAATGAACTGAAGGATTCCATTTTCAAAAAAGGTGTACAGATGATTACCTATATGCCGTATTTTATTTCCATGGTCGTTCTGGCAGGTATCATTGTAGACTTTACCAAAAGTACAGGTGTCCTGTCGCAGATCGTTACCTTTTTTAGTGGAAAACAGGTAAATCTGTTATCCGATCCGGCGTGCTGGCGTCCTTTGTACATTGTTTCGGATTTATGGCAGGGACTTGGCTTTGGAAGTATTATTTATGTAGCAGCACTTTCCGGCGTGGATCAGGAACTGTATGAGGCAGCAAAAATTGACGGAGCAAACCGCTGGAAACAGACACTGCATGTAACACTGCCTGGAATTTCCTCCACCATTATTATTATGTTGATTCTGCGAATCGGTTCCATCATGTCGGTTGGATATGAGAAGACCATTCTTTTATATAACCCTCAGGTTTATGAAACCGCAGATATTATTTCCAGTTTTGTTTACCGAAAAGGTCTGGAAGAGTTTAACTATGGATACAGTACGGCTGTCAGTCTGTTCAACTCTGTGATTAACTTCATTATGCTTGTAAGTGCAAATGTTATCAGCCGGAAGTACTCGGAAACAAGTCTGTTTTAGGAGGAAAAAACATGAAAAAAACAAAAACGTCTCTGGCGCGAAAAATATTTATTGTATTTGACTATCTGGTTCTAATTTTTCTTGCAGTTGTATGTTTGCTGCCGATTCTTCATGTGGCGTTTGCATCGGTTTCTGATCCCAACTGGGTCATGAACCAGAGCGGATTGATTTTAAAATCACATGGTTTTACGCTGGAGGGATATAAGCTGGTATTTCAGACAAGACAGTTGATGGGAAGCTATGGAAATACTCTTTTTTATGTGTTTGCATCGACAGCACTTGGAATGCTGATTACTGTATTGGGAGCGTATCCGCTTTCGAAAAGCGATCTGCTCTGGTCGAATGCACTGATGCTGATTATTTCCTTTACCATGATGTTCAGCGGAGGAATTATCACGTTCTATATGGTAGTAAGAAGCCTTGGAATGTACAATACCCGCCTTGCGGTTATTCTTCCGACGTGTGTCAGCGCATTTAACCTTATTCTGGTCAGAACGGCAATGGCAACGCTTCCGAAAGAACTGGAAGAATCTGCGCGTCTGGATGGGGCAGGACCAATTGCTGTACTTTTTAAGATTGTTCTTCCATTGATAAAAGCAACGCTTGCAACAGTAACGCTGTACTATGTAGTTGCAAACTGGAATTCCTGGTTCAATGCATCCATTTTCCTGACAGACCGGGACAAATATCCACTGCAGCTGATTCTGCGGGAAGTACTGATCCGAAACGATACAAGTTCGGCAACATCCGCATCTTCAGGAGAACTTGCAGGACTTGCGGATTCTTATAAGCAAATTATAAAATACTGCACCATTATGGTGGCATCTGTTCCAATTTTATGTTTTTATCCGTTTGTTATGAAGTATTTTAAAAAGGGTGTTATGGTAGGATCAATCAAAGGCTAAGGAGGAAGATCATGGAATTTTACGAAAAAGTCAATCGAATTGCGAAAACAGAAAAAGGAGAAATTGAGGGGATTCCGGGAAATATTCCACAGTATACGGTATTTAAAGGGATTCCTTATGCAAAAGCCCCAGTTGGAGAGCTCCGCTGGAGAGAGCCGCAGGAAACAGAAAAGTGGGAAGGCGTTTATCATGCAGATCATTTCGGACCGATTGCGCCGCAGATGCGCCACCCGAAAGGCAGTTTGTATGGTGATGAATTTTTCCAGTCCGCAGAAGATATGAGTGAAGACTGTCTGTACCTGAACATCTGGACGCCGGAAGTGAAGGAGGAGAAAAAACTGCCGGTTCTGTTCTGGGTACATGGCGGCGGACTCACAGGTGGATATGGATTTGAACCGGAGTTTGACGGAGAAGCTTTTTGCAAAGAAGGCGTGATTCTGGTAACGTTTAATTATCGTCTGGGCGTTCTTGGATTCCTCTGCCACGAGGATCTGGCAAAAGAAAGTGAGCATGGTGTTTCTGGAAACTATGGTCATCTTGACCAGATTGCCGCACTCAAATGGGTAAGAAAAAACATTGGTGCGTTTGGCGGAGATCCGGATAATATTACAATTTTTGGACAGTCTGCGGGTGCATTCAGTGTGCAGACAATGCTTGTGTCACCGCTTACCAGAGGAGATATTGCCGGAAGTATTATTATGAGCTGTGCGGATATCAACTGGCCGGATCCAGGCATGGGGCAGAAACCGATGGAAACAGCAGAAAAACAGGGCGCTGAATTTATGAAAGATGCAGGATGCCATTCCATAGACGAACTGCGCGGCAAGAGTGCAGATGAGCTAATGGCAGTTATGATGAAGGGATTTATGAAATATCCGATGGGAACGGTGATCGATCATTATCTGCTGGATGAGGCAGTATCCGACAGTTATTATCAGGGAAATTACCCGGATCTGCCGATGATGATTGGAAACACCGCCGGGGAATGGACTCTGGTATTCGGCGTACCGGAAGACCCGGAAGTCTGGAAAGAACAGCAGCGTCAGATGATGGGACCTGCAGCGGAAAAATACCTGGAACTGCTGCAGGTAGAGAAAAAAGAAGACATTATGCGCGCGATTCAGGAAAGCCATTCCTGGATGGTAAAAAACAGAGTATTGTGTGAGCTGAATATCAGACATGATCATAAACCGTGCTATCTGTATCTGTTTGACCACGATCTTCCAGGGAACGAGGCAGGATCCTTCCATTCCTCCGAGCTGTGGTATGTATTTGGAACTGTTGCACGCTGCTGGCGTCCAATGACGGGAACGGATTATGATATTTCCAGAGTTATGACAAAAAGCTGGGCGAATTTTGCAAAACAGAAAAATCCAAATGGAGAGGGTGTACCGGAATGGAAGCCATATCAGCCGGAGAATCCTCAGAACATGGTATTTTCGGAAAAGACAGAATGCAAAGAAATCAAAGAACTGGAAGTACAGCGGTATTTAAAAGAAATTATGCTGGAACATGCATAAAAGGCTGAAAGAAAAGGAACCTGGGCAGAAAAAGCAGGTTCCTTTTCTACATAAAAAGACAAATTCCAGGGAAAAATTCTCCGCTCCGCCTTTTGGCGGAATTTTCTGCATTTTTTGGTACAAAACGTATAAAGATTGTGAAATAAATAATTATCAATTGAATCATCTTACAAAACATGGTAAAATATGGCTATCAATCGGCGGACAAAGCGGAAAAAAGAAAGGGGATTTGAAAACAATGGGTTACAAATCAGACATTGAAATTGCACAGGAATGTACCATGCAGCCGATCACAGCGATCGCAGAAAAAGCAGGTATTGATGACAAATATCTGGAGCAGTACGGAAAGTACAAAGCAAAAATTGATTACAACCTGTTAAAAGACACCGATGCGGAGGATGGAAAACTGATCCTTGTTACAGCGATCAACCCGACACCGGCAGGAGAAGGAAAAACAACAACATCCGTAGGACTGGTAGACGGACTTTCCAAAATCGGCAAAAAAGCAATGGTTGCACTTCGTGAGCCATCCCTTGGACCGGTATTCGGCGTAAAGGGCGGAGCAGCAGGCGGCGGATACGCACAGGTTGTTCCGATGGAGGATATCAACCTTCACTTCACCGGTGACTTCCATGCAATCGGCGCAGCAAACAACCTGCTGGCAGCTATGATCGACAACCACATTTTCCAGGGCAACGCTCTGAATATCGATCCGAGAAAGATCACCTGGAAACGATGCGTAGATATGAATGACCGTCAGCTTCGAAGCGTTGTAGACGGCCTTGGCGGAAAGACAAACGGAATGCCAAGAGAAGACGGCTACGATATCACCGTAGCATCTGAGATCATGGCAGTTCTGTGTCTGGCAAGCGACATCTCAGATCTGAAAGAAAGACTTTCCAGAATCATTATCGGATATACCTACGGAAAAGTAGCTGAGCAGAAACCGGTAACCGCAGGCGATCTGCACGCAGAAGGCGCTATGGCAGCACTCTTAAAAGACGCTCTGAAACCAAACCTGGTACAGACTCTGGAAGGAACACCGGCCATTGTTCACGGCGGACCATTCGCAAACATCGCACATGGCTGCAACTCTGTAACAGCAACCAAAATGTGCCTGAAATTAGCAGATTACACTATCACAGAGGCAGGCTTCGGTGCTGACCTTGGTGCTGAGAAATTCCTCGACATCAAATGCCGTATGGCAGGCCTGAAACCGAACGCAGTTGTAGTCGTAGCAACCGTTCGTGCCCTGAAATACAACGGCGGCGTTCCGAAAGCAGAACTGAACGGCGAGAACCTGGAAGCTCTGGAGAAAGGTATGCCGAACCTTCTGAAACACGTAAGCAACATCACAAACGTATACAAACTGCCATGTGTCGTTGCCATCAATGCATTCCCGACCGATACCGAAGCAGAGCTGAAGCTGGTTGAGGAGAAATGCAAAGAGCTCGGTGTTAACGTTGTTCTGTCCGAGGTATGGGCAAAAGGCGGCGAGGGCGGCGTAGCCCTGGCAGAAGAAGTTGTCCGTCTCTGCGAGCAGCCGAACGATTTCACCTATGCATACGATCTGGAAGGCTCCATCGAAGAGAAACTGAACGCCATCGTTCAGAAGATCTACGGCGGAAGCAGAGTGGTTCTGACCGCAAATGCACAGAAACAGGCAAAACAGTTAGAGGCTCTCGGATTTGGCAACTGCCCGATCTGTATGGCAAAAACCCAGTACAGCCTGACCGATGATCAGACCAAACTCGGCGCACCGACCGGATTCGAAGTTACCGTACGTAACCTGAAAATCTCCGCTGGTGCAGGCTTCATCGTAGCCCTGACCGGTGACATCATGACCATGCCAGGTCTGCCGAAAGTTCCGGCAGCAGAGCGTATCGATGTAGACGCTACTGGAAAGATTACAGGATTGTTCTAATAACACAGGATATTGTCTTGAAAAGACAGAATAAAGCGTGAAATAAAACACAGAAAAAAAGAGACATTCCTTCGTGAATGTCTCTTTTTTTACGTTTTTATTGCAAAATATTACAAAAGATAATATAATTTCTAATGATAACATGGAGAGAAAAGCAGATATAATATAGTAAGGGAGTTACTTGCCAATGACATCGAAGAAAAAATTGAGAAGTCTTCTGGGCGGTACACTTTTTATGGTGCTGATGCTCAGCGTACATCCGACGACTGTTTCCGCGAGTGCTGTGGGGAGCAGCACGGTGATGGACCAGTCTGTGGAGACAGAGGATCAGCAGAGCGGGATACAGAGTGAAACGCAGACACAGGCTTCACAGGACAGCGGTGCTGCTGTGCGGGCCAGTCAGAATGGCTGGGTTAAGGCAGGCGACAGCGGCTGGTATTTTTATGAGAACGGACAGCTGAAAACAGGATGGCTTTACCGGAATGGAAACTGGTACTGGCTGGATCCGGACCGGAACGGCCGCATGGCAGAAAACAGCTGGTTCACATACGATAATAATTTTTATTATGCCAAGGGAGACGGAGCAATCTATAAAAATGGTTTTCAGGAAGTAGATGGAAACCTTTATTATTTCCAGAGCTGGGGCGGCATTCAGAGAAATGTGTATCTCAGCATCAGCGGAAAAATGTATTATGTACAGGAAAATGGTATCGTTGCCCGTGGAATAGTCAGAACAATGAATGGACATGGTGATCTCTGCGCATTTGATGATACTACGGGAGCGCAGATCACACAAAAAGGCTGGCTGAAAAAAGGCACATCATATTATTGGGTAAGAGAAGACGGCGTCCTGCAGACCGGCTGGCTGCTGTACGATGATAACTGGTACTGGTTTGATGATAATGGTGTCATGATGGCATCCGGCTGGAAAGAAATCAACAACAATCTGTATTACTTCCAGAGCTGGGGCGGCATTTATAAAAACGGTTTCCAGAGCATCGGAGGAAACGAGTATTATTTCCGGAGCTGGGGTGGTGTATATCGAAACACCTTCTTTACCGTAAAAGGAAAAACCTACATAGCGCAGAATGACGGATCGATCTATCATGCCAGCCAGACCGGCTGGGTTCAGCTGGGAGATCAGACTTACTGGATCAATCAGGATGGTTCTGTTCAGACCGGCTGGCTGAAGCTGGAAGGCAAATGGTACTGGCTGAAAGCGGACGGCACACGTGCTGCATCTGAATGGATCACGTATGACAACAACCGATACTATTTCGACGGTGACGGTGTGATGTACACCGGAATGAAAGAGGTTGACGGAACAAGATATTATTTCCACAGCTGGGGCGGCGTTTACCATAACGAATCTTTTACCTGGCAGGGAAAGAAATACTGGGCAAAGGATGACGGAACCTTCTATACAGGTGTCTGCGATATCAATGGAAAGAAATACTATTTTCTGGAAGACGGCGAGCAGATTACAAAAGAGGGCTGGTATCTGACCAACGGAACGTATTACTGGATCAACAAGGATACGTCGCTTCAGACCGGCTGGGTGAAATATGACAACAACTGGTACTGGATGAAAGAAGACGGTACGATGGCATCGTCTGAATGGATCACCTACGACAAAAACCGCTACTATTTCCGAAGCTGGGGCGGCATGTACACCGGAATTCATACCATCGGCGGAACAAAATACGCATTCCAGAGCTGGGGCGGTCTGTACCATGATCAGACATTTACCATCGGCGGTAAAACATACTATGCCAATTCAGATGGAACATTTGCCACCGGCTGGGTGCAGAACGGCGGAAAAACGTATTATTTCGATGAGGACGGCACAAGCCATACGGGCTGGCTGCTTCTGGACGGAACGCATTACTGGATCAACGCCAATGGAACCAGAAGAGATGACGAGCTGTTTCAGTACGACGGAAACTATTATTATGTAGACAAAAACGGCGTTATGGCGACAAGCGGCTGGGTATACTGGGATTATAACTATTATTATCCGAGAAGCTGGGGCGGCATGTACAAGAATGCGTTTATTACCTATGATAATAACCTCTATTACCTTGGATCTGACTCGAAAATGGCAATCGGCTGGCAGTCGATTGGCGGAAATACATACTATTTCCGAAACTGGGGCGGCATGATAACCGGAAAACAGGTGATCGACGGAAAAACGTATGTGTTCGATGAGGACGGCAAGCTGGTACAGAGTCCGGACGGATTTGAACCGTCCGCGCAGATCGGTGTCCGCACCGTACGGAACTTTCTGAAAAATGCACTGCTTCCGCTTGGAAACACCCTGTATATCTGGGGAGGCGGCCACACAGACGCAGAGGCAGAGAGTTACGGCGTCAATGCGCAGTGGAAACAATTCTTCAATACACAGAATTCCACCTACAACTATTCCGATCATCTGTATGAGTACGGAAAAGGTCTTGACTGTTCCGGCTATGTCGGATGGACCGCACATCAGGTGACGAAAGAGTATGCAACGACAACCTCCACTGGAATGCCGGCCTACTTTGCAAGAAAAGGCTGGGGAACCTGCGTGACAGGCGATACGTCCCAGAAATTTACGCCGGGTGATGTGGTCAGCAAGAGCGGTCATGTCTGGATTGTCATTGGCCAGTGCTCGGACGGCAGCGTGGTTGTCATTCATGCGACACCGCCGTATATTCAGCTTGGCGGAACCGTTTCTTCAACAGGAAGCATTAACAGTGAAGCTATTGAGCTGGCAAATGAATACATGAAAATGTATTATCCGGTTGCGTATGAGCGGTATGGTGTAAAAGTTCTTGACCGGTCCTATCTGACCGGTGTGAATCATTTCACCTGGAGCAGCAGTATCTTAAGTGACAGTGAAGGCTACCGCAGGAAGAAACCGGCAGAAATCCTGAACGATCTGTTCCAGTAAAATATCTTCTATAAAAAATAAGAGAGAATACAAAAAAACTTTGTAGTTCGTGTATTCTCTCTTTCTTTTTGCGCTGGAATTGTCTATACTAGAAGGTGCGTGAAAGACGCAGATCAGAAATACAAAAGAAAAAATCTGGAAAATAAAAATACAAGGGGAGTAAACATGCGAAAGAGCTGGAAATGGGCGCTCTGTCTTGGCGTAGTGTCGTTGCTGCTGCTGGGCGGCTGCGGAAAAGAAAAGGCGGAACCAGTGGATCTGGTGCTGGTAACCGACGGCAGTGAGGTAGCTTCCGATGCCGTGTATCAGTCAGCATGGAACGGTCTTGCGCAGTATGGAGACGAGAGCGGTCTGAAATATGAAGCAAGTGTTCCGGCAGGACGGACAACAGAGGACTATGAAAACACCATCAAAGAGGCGGCGCAGAAGGGAGCATCCGTTATCGTCTGTGCCGGAACGAGCATGAGCCGCGCCGTTTACGATGCACAGCGCGACTGGAAGGATGTCCGTTTTCTGCTGCTGGAGGCAGAACCGGTCAGTGAGAGCGGCCGCAGCCGTCTCCGCGGAAATACAGAAAGCCTGGAAATTGATGTATCAGAGGCCGGCTACCTGGCAGGATATGCGGCAGTACAGGCCGGCTACACGCACCTGGGCTATATCGGACAGAAAAACGAAGAGAACGGAACAAAGTACGGGACAGGTTATGCACTCGGTGCAGAGGCGGCCGCTGCGGATCTGGGACTTGGAGAAAACAGCATCACGCTGGATTATACGTATCGGAAAAGCAGCAGCGTATCACCGTCGTATTTGGAAAAAATCAAAAGCTGGTATGGTGAGGGCGGACAGATTCTCTTCTCGGACGGTGCATCGTATCAGAATGTACTTGGCGCAGCAGCATCTGCGGCAGGCGGAGCACTGATCGCAAACGGCGGCGTGGAGGAGTACGCCAATGCCGTGTTGAAAGTACGTCTGGATTATGGAACTGCAGTTTACAATGCGTTAAAAGAAATGAAACAAAAGGATTTTGAAGGCGGGAAAATTGTAACGCGCGGCGTGGCCGATCAGGAAATCAGTCTGGAATGGAATCAGGATGCGGTGCCGTACTTTACAGAGGATCAGTACCGGGCACTCTGTGCGAAATTCTCCGCAGAGGACTTTTCAATCCCTGACGGCGATGCGCTTTCCTCGCCGGATCAATACAAATTGAGTTGTGTGAGTGTACAGAAGGTAAAATAACATGTATCGTTACTGTTCACGAATTGTTTACAAAAAGTCGGGATATTTTTCCTTGCATCCATTTGTGAATTGTGATATTATGTAAAAGAATTGGGAAAAATATTTCAAAATTGTTACAGAATAATTGAATTTCTAAGAAACAGGGAAACCTGAAACAAAGAAACCTACATACAACGAATCAATTTGGGAGTGAAAGAATGAGAAAAAAATTTCTTGCCTTAAGTTTAGCAGTGATCGTAAGTGCAGCTCAGGTAATGACAGTAAGCGCCTCGAAACAGGAGCAGTTACAGCAGCAGCAGGCAGCACAGGCAGAGACCAGCGCACAGCTTGACAACGCAAAAGCAGAAATCGACGATCTGGAAACCAAAAAGAATCAGATTACCGGCGAGATTGATGACCTGGACGCACAGCTTGTTGTAACCATGGCATCCGTGGAAAATCTGAAAAATGAAATTGCAGAGAAACAGACAGAAATTGAAACAACACAGGAAAAACTGGCACAGTCCCAGGCTGAAGAGGACGAGCAGTACGAGCTGATGAAAAAACGAATCCAGTTCCTCTATGAGAGCGGCGGAGACAACGGCTGGGCAGCACTTCTTCTGGAGGGAAAAGATTTAAGCAGCATTCTCAACCAGGCTGAGTACACCCAGAAGTTATACAAATACGACAGAGAGTGCCTGCAGGAGTACATGGATCTTGTACAGCAGGTAACAGACTACAGCAATCAGCTTGCAGATGAAAAAGCAGATCTCGAAGCCAGTGAGGCAGAGCAGGAAGCACAGCAGCAGTCCCTTGAGGCAATGCTTGAGCAGAAAAAAGCCGTTTCCGATGACTACGAAAACCAGATCGCAGACCTGAACGACATGGCTGCACAGTACAACGCAGTACTGGCAGAGCAGAACGCAAAGATCCAGCAGATCCAGGAGGAGATTGCAGCCGAAGAGGCAGCAAGAAAAGCCGAAGAGGCCCGTCAGGCAGCAGAAGCAGCCGAGGCAGCCCGCCAGGCAGAAGCAGCAAGACAGGCAGCAGCAGAAGCAGCCGCAAGCAGTGCTGCAAATAATACAACAACGGCAGACAACACACCGTCCAGCACAGGAAGCTCCACCACGACAACAACACCGTCTAACGGAGGAAGCTCTTACGATGATTCTTCGTCCAGCGATACCAGCAGCTCGGATGATTCCAGCAGCTCCAGCAGCACCGGAAGCGCAACCGGAAGTGCCATCGTATCCTATGCAACACAGTTTATTGGAAATCCATACGTATGGGGCGGCACAAGCCTTACCAACGGAGCTGACTGCTCTGGTTTTATCATGAGCGTTTACGCACACTTCGGATACGACCTTCCGCATTCCTCCAGTGCACTGCGTGGTGTAGGACGCGGTGTATCTTATGCAGAGGCTCAGCCGGGCGATATTATCTGCTACAGCGGCCACGTAGCCATCTACATCGGCGGCGGTGCAATCGTACACGCAAGCAATGAGCGCGACGGTATCAAGATCAGCAGCAACGCAGCGTATACCACGATTCTTGCGGTAAGACGTGTGGTTTAAAAAAGAATTACATAGTAAGAATTTTCAGATCCCGGGAGAGAAAAATCCCGGGATCTTTTGCGTTTTGCTTAAAATTGAGTGCATTCGCGTTAAAACTGTGATATACTAAAGCACATCGGAGATACAAGGGCGTATTGACCAACAGAAGGTCAGTATGCCCTTTTGCTTGTTAGGAAGAAGGGAGAATCGTTATGAAACTGGAAAATTATTTTCGTCGTTTCGGTATTCGGAACGGATCTGGTGCGGAAAGTAGCGTCAGTGCTGTCCATCTGCATTATCGCCGGTCTGCTGATCGTCTACGTCCCGAACATCATCGCCGGAGCCGGAAAGATCGGCGATACTGTAAACGCCATGAAAACCGCAGACCTCCCATTCGGCAAAGCCCTGTACGCCGCATTCCTCTACGGAACCTTCCAGCTTGCCAATGTCGCAGTCTTCGTCCAGCATGCCAAATCCTTCGAAAAACCGCAGGATGCCGGAAAGAGCATGGCAGTCGGTGCCGTATTAAATGCCCTTCTGATGATCATGGTCGTCCTCGGAATCATGACCGTATACCAGAACCCGGAAATGATCCAGCAGAGCGTCCCGACATTATTTATGGTTCAGCAGGGCGTCGGCAGTAAATTCATGACACCGCTGATTTCCGTACTGATCATCCTCGGTGCCGTATCCACAGCCGTCAACATGGTTGCCGCCATGGTCAAACGAATCCACGCCGGTCTCGCTGAACGAAGCAGCAGAACAGAAACCGCAGGCAAAATCAGCCGCACCCAGATCCTTGCCGCGCTTGTCTGCTGCATCGCGGACTTCCTTATCGCACAGTTTGGTCTGCTGACGCTGATCCAGAAGGTGTACAGCATCCTGGCATACCTGGCAATCCCGGTCATCTTGGTGCCGTACGTGGTGCACATGGCGGTGATGCGGTTTGATACGAAAAAATAGAAAAGAACAATAAAAAATTTGTAACAAAAATTTACACCGCAGAAAGAGAGATTTGCTTCTGGAGAATGGAAGTATTTCGCAGACAGCAGAAAAAAGAAGATTCATGCAGAGCAGATGTGAGTCATAAAGAAATGACATGCGTCTGCCTTTTTTCTGTGCGTCTGGCAGAGTATGTGTCGGTGACAAAGCAGAAAACAGGAACTCTTCTTTGGGACTCGATTGTGCCGTCAAAATATGGTATACTGCAAAAAGGATCAAAAAGCGGATATTGATATTTCACGGGAGGGGAAGAAGATGAAAAATGCACCGGCTTATGTGAAGGTTTACAGCAGACTGAAAAACGAGATCAATAAGGGAACATATCCTGTCGGGGGATTTCTGCCGAAGGAGTGTGAACTGGAGAAAATCTATCAGGTCAGCCGTACTACGGTACGGAATGCAGTAAAGATGCTGGTGCAGGAGGGACTGGTTGAGGTTCGCCAGGGTTCTGGAACGAGGGTGCTGAATCATAAGGCAATTCAGAATTATAACAAGGTCACATCGGTCACGGAATCCCTGATGAAAAAAGGATATCGGGTAACGACGTCAGATATGATGATCGACATCATTTCGGCGGACAAACAGCTCGCCGATGAACTGGAAATTCCGGAGGGAACCAGCGTGGCGAGGATTCAGCGGCTGCAGCTTGCGGATGAAGAGCCTGTTACGCTGATGGAAAATTATATCGAATATGCGAAAGTCCCTGGCATCGAGGCGTATGAGAATCAGTTTGTAGCGCTGTATCAGTTTCTGGAGGAGAAATTCGGCTTGCAGATTGATGAGACACGAGACAGAATTTCAGCGAAATCCGCGACCTTTATGGAAGCCCAGGTTCTGAAAACGGAGCCGAAGGATGCGCTTCTTGTGGTGCACAGAGTCACCTACTGGCAGAACCGGCCGGTGAGCATTGACCACGTGCGGATCATCGGAAGCAAGTACGAGGTGGAGATTTCGGGAAAAGGACGGAGTAAATGAGCGATGAGACAGAAGAACAGAAGAAACTGATGCGGCAGATTGATATCAGCTGTGTACAGGCATTTCATACAATGGATGAAATTGATGCGATGGTGGAGCTGGCAAAGAAATATCGTCTGGCTGCTGTGTTTACCTTGCCGGCGTTCAGCGCCCATGTGGCAGAACGGCTGCAGGACACCAGAGAAATCCATGCGGGAGGCGTGGTAAGCTTTCCGGGCGGCGGAGATACGACCGGACAGAAGAAGCGGCAGGCAAAAGAACTGTGGGAGGCTGGCTGCCGGGAAATCGACATGGTGATGAATCTTACGGCATTCAGAAGCCACGAATTTTCTTATGTAAAAGAAGAACTTCTGGCCATCCGGGAGCAGGTGCCTTCGGCGATTTTTAAGGTGATCATCGAGGCACCGCAGCTGACGGAGCAGGAAATCTGCCAGGCAGTGGATCTGTGTGTGGAAGGCCGTGCGGATTATGTAAAGACGAGCACCGGATGGTATCCCGGCTGTCCTTCCACCGTGGAGCAGGTTCGAATCATGAGCCGTGAAGCCGCCGGTCGCATTCAGATCAAGGCCGCCGGTGGAATCCGCAGTCTGGAAACTATACAGGAAATGCAGAAAGCCGGCTGTAGCCGTTTCGGTATGGGAATGCGGTCGGTACAGAATTTGATAAAAAGTATCTATAAGTAATCTATTGTGCAAAAGCTATAAAAAAGTCACGGAATATTCTACGATATTCCGTGACTTTTCTGTTGAATTAGTAACCTATTAGTGATATATTCGAATCATAGGAATCGATAAATCATTAACAATCTGAAAGGAGAGCAAAAGATATGAAAGGTTATGCAATGCTGAAAATCGGTGAATCCGGATGGATCGAGAAAGAACGCCCGAAATGCGGGCCGATGGATGCCATTTGCCGTCCACTGGCAGTTGCCATCTGCACATCAGATGTCCACACTTTATGGGAAGGGGCCATCGGTGACCGTCATAACATGATTCTGGGCCATGAGTGCTGTGCAGAGGTTGTGGAAGTCGGAGAGCTCGTAAAAGATTTCAAACCGGGAGACCGGGTTCTTGTGCCGGCCATCACTCCGGACTGGAATTCTCTGGAAGCACAGGCTGGTTATTCCATGCACTCCGGCGGAATGCTGGCAGGCTGGAAATTCTCCAACTTCAAAGATGGTGTCTTTTCTGAATTCTTTCATGTAAATGATGCCGATGGAAACCTTGCGCTGCTTCCGAAAAACATCAATGTTGTCGACGCGTGCATGCTTTCCGATATGGTGCCGACCGGATTCCACGGCGTAGAGCTTGCCGATGTACAGTTTGGTGATACAGTTCTTGTCATCGGAATCGGACCAGTTGGTCTGATGTCGGTAGCCGGAACGAATATGCGCGGCGCATCGAGAATCATTGCTGTCGGAACGAGACCGGTCTGCGTAGAAGCGGCAAAAAAATACGGCGCAACGGATTTTGTCAGCTACAAGAACGGACCGATTTTCCAGCAGGTACTTGATATGACAGATGGAAAAGGTGTTGATAAAGTAGTCATCGCCGGCGGTGGTGTAGAAACCTTTGCAGAAGCAGTAAAATGCCTGAAACCGGGCGGAAAGATCGGAAATGTAAACTATCTTGGATCCGGTGACAACATTGATATTCCGCGTGTAGAGTGGGGCGTTGGAATGGGTCACAAACAGATTAACGGAGGCCTGATGCCTGGCGGAAGACTCCGCATGGAAAAACTGGGAGCTCTTGTTTCGGCAGGCAAGCTGGATGTCAGCCCGCTGTCCACACATGTGTTTGATGGATGGGATCATCTGGAAGAAGCACTGTTCCTCATGAGAGATAAACCGAAGGATTTAATCAAACCAGTCGTTAAATTGGCTGACTGATGATTTGAAAATTTGACTGAAAAAGGAAACGTATGAAAATATTGATCGTATCCGGCTTTTTGGGCGCGGGAAAAACAACATTTATCAAACGGCTGGCCAGGAACGTCGATCAGCGGTTTGCCATACTGGAAAATGAATATGGAGCCGCAGGAATCGACGGCGCACGTCTTGGCCAGAACCGGCAAGGAACGCAGAAAAATGTATGGGAAATGACAGAGCAGTGCATCTGCTGCATCGGGAAAAAGGATTTTGCAGCATCCGTGCTGACCATTGCCAATGTGGTAGACCCGGAATACCTGATCGTAGAACCGACAGGCGTCGGAAGTCTCGCCCGGATTATAGAAAATCTGCGTCAGATCGAGTACGAGAGAATTCAGCTTCTCTCGCCGGTCACTATTGTGGATGTTTACAGTTACCGCCGCTATATGGCGGAATATCCCGAGCTGTATCAGGATCAGATCCGAAGCGCGGATACGATCATTGTTTCCAAAACAGAAGCATGCCAGGCGGAAGAAAAACAGCGCATCCAGAAATTTCTGCAGGAAATTAACCCGCAGGCAAAAATCATCACGGATTATGCATCCACGATGACACGGGAAGATTACCAGAGCCTGCTGCTGGGCGGCCGATATGAGAAAGAAGTACAGGATACGCAGAGCGGCGAAAAGATGCCGGAGACCTTCTCCTTCGAAAATATCCGAATGGAGGCACCGGAAACCCTGTGGTGTTTTCTGGAACAGATCATTCGCGGAGCGTTTGGAAATATCATCCGTGCAAAAGGACAGTTCGCAGCCGGAGACCAGTTTCTCCAATTTGATGTCGCCGATCACCGCTACAGCATCACCGGCACAGAACAGAAAAACGCCGGCCAGGCTGTGTTTATCGGAAACGATATGAACGAAGATGCGATCCGGCAGTATTTTAAGAAATGCGCCGGAAACCAGAAAATGAAATATGCTGCCCGTCATGTATCATAAAGTAAATAGGAAAAAGAGATTGCGGAGTCCTGCCAAAACAGGGTTTCGCAATTTTGGTTTTTACAGAAAGATTCAACTGAAAAACGAAGGATAGGCAAAAACGAAAAATTACGCTAAAATAAACATACAAGTATTTCAAATAAAACAAAAGAAAAATCAGGGGGATCTGATATGGAGGAACAGAAAAGAAGACGGGAAAGAAAATCAGCGGCATACTGGTTGAGCAAAAGCTCGATTTTATATCCGATCTGTATCTTGTATGTGATGTATGTGAAACAGGTTGAGGTATATATTACAGAATGTTCCGTCCATATTTCGTCGGGGACAATGCTTTTTGCCTATGCGCTGTGCCTGATTTTGTGGCTGGCCTCACCCATTCGAAGCTACTGCGCAGATGGAACTGCAAATGAAGTTTTATTCTATACATTTCCGCCGAGCATACTGATGCTGTTTTTATTTGCCCAATATTCACTGAAAATTGTGTTGTTTCTTGCAGTGCTGGATGGGATATTTCTTGTTACGGTTTTAAGAGATTTACATAGAAAAAAACGAAAATATTCTCCGAAAAAATTCTGGAGATTAAAAAGAAGTGACTTAAACGCATTTCTGTTTGTTTCAGTATGCGTGAGTATGGTACCGACTTGTATGATGATATATTGGAAGCTTGAGTCTCCGTCCGGAGTGGCAGAACTTTACGAACGAAAAAAGGACTATAATCTCGTCCAGAATCAGGAGAACATTTTTCAGGAAAATAAAGAATTTCTGCTGAGCTTAAAGGAGAGCGAATGGAGGCAAAAAACACTGGAAGAAAGAACAATTGCAGCGCAGAAGATGGTACGGCTTGAAACAGAACGACTTGGAATTCCCGAAATTCCGCTGTATGTGAAAGAGACAGGATCATCGAATTGCGTTGCATTATATAATAATGAAGAGAACGAAATATGGTATGCTCCAGAGCATTTAACATCTCAGACAGCAGAAGAATTTTTTACGGGAATTTGCGAAGAATGTTATCATGGAATGGAGTATTATCTGCTGGAGCGAATGGACTGGAATTCGGAAATGGCGAATACTGCTTATTTTGAAGAAATGAGGAAGTGGAAACTAAATGATAATCGCTACATATCTGGACGCGACGAGGGCGATTCGTTTGAAGCATATCAATCACAGCCGCTGGAAGCATCTGCCAAAAAGTATGCCAGTTCCGAAACAGAGGCACTGATTCATTTTATTGCTGTGTACGGCGATGAATAAAAATCTTTTAGGGGGGGGAGGGAGAAAAGGAGCGTCGGGAAAAATAAAAAAAATTAGCACTCACCTATTGACAGTGCTAATAACTAGTGTTATAGTACGACTAGAACAAAGAAAGAAAAGAAAATTCACATCAACGCTCTTTTTGTTCGGAGCGAATGTTAGCACCCAAATAGATAAGGAGGAAGCCGATTATGAATATCAGTAAATTCACACAAAAATCGCTGCAGGCTGTACAGGACCTGGAAAAGACCGCATACGATTTCGGCAACCAGGAAATAGAGCAGGAGCATCTGTTGTATAATCTCCTGCATCAGGACGACAGCCTGATTCTGAAAATGATCGAAAAGATGGAAATCAACAAAGAACATTTTCTGAACCGTGTCGAGACGGCACTGAACGACCGCGTCAAAGTATCCGGCGGTCAGCCGTATATCGGTCAGTATCTGAATAAAGCACTGGTAAATGCTGAGGATGAGGCGAAAGCCATGGGAGACGAGTATGTTTCCGTAGAACACCTCTTCCTGGCAATGCTGAAAAACCCAAGCCCGTCCATGAAAAAACTGTTTCAGGAGTACGGCATCACAAGAGAACGTTTCCTGCAGGCATTAAGCACCGTGCGCGGAAACCAGAGAGTTACCACCGACAACCCGGAGGCGACATACGACACCCTGGAAAAATATGGCCAGGATATCGTAGAAAAAGCCAGAAACCAGAAAATGGACCCGGTTATCGGCCGTGATACCGAAATTCGGAACGTTGTCCGTATCCTGTCCCGTAAGA
This sequence comes from Blautia sp. AF19-13LB, assembly GCF_003479105.1. Taxonomy (NCBI): domain Bacteria; kingdom Bacillati; phylum Bacillota; class Clostridia; order Lachnospirales; family Lachnospiraceae; genus Blautia; species Blautia sp. AF19-13LB. The sequence goes on along the minus strand of NZ_QUGO01000016.1, from coordinate 6,880 downwards.
CAAAAAACAATCCGGTTCTGATCGGTGAGCCTGGTGTTGGTAAAACCGCAGTCGTAGAAGGCCTGGCCCAGCGAATCGCCAACGGCGATGTACCGGAGAGCCTGAAAGATAAAACCATTTTCTCCCTCGATATGGGAGCCTTGGTAGCCGGTGCAAAATACCGCGGCGAATTCGAGGAGCGTCTGAAAGCCGTTCTGGAGGAAGTCAGAAAGAGCGACGGAAAAATCATTCTGTTCATCGATGAGCTGCACCTGATCGTCGGCGCCGGAAAGACCGACGGCGCGATGGATGCCGGAAACATGCTGAAACCTATGCTGGCACGAGGCGAACTGCACTGCATCGGTGCCACAACGCTGGATGAGTACCGCCAGTACATCGAAAAAGATGCCGCCCTGGAGCGCCGTTTCCAGCCGGTTCAGGTTGATGAGCCGACCGTAGAGGATACGATTTCCATCCTGCGTGGCTTAAAAGAGCGCTACGAAGTTTACCACGGCGTAAAAATCACCGACGGTGCCCTCGTTGCAGCCGCAACCCTTTCGAACCGTTACATCAGCGACCGTTTCCTGCCAGATAAAGCAATCGACCTGGTCGACGAGGCATGCGCTCTGATCAAGACAGAACTGGATTCCATGCCGGCCGAGCTGGATGAGCAGCGCCGTAAGATTCTGCAGATGCAGATCGAGGAAGCTGCACTGAAAAAAGAGACCGACAATCTGAGCCGCGAGCGTTTGGAAACACTGCAGAAAGAGCTGGCTGAGTTAAAGGATACCTTCAATTCTGCAAAGGCACAGTGGGAAAATGAAAAGAGTTCCGTTGAGAAACTGTCCAAACTGCGTGAGCAGATCGAGGACATGAACCGCCAGATCCAGAAAGCAAAGAATGATTACGATCTGAACCGCGCCGCTGAACTGCAGTACGGTGAACTCCCGAAATTACAGCAGATGCTGGAAGCAGAAGAGAAAAAAGTTAAAAATGAAGATCTCTCCCTGGTACACGAGAGTGTAACGGATGAAGAGATTGCCAGAATTGTCTCCCGCTGGACCGGAATCCCGGTTGCAAAACTGACCGAAGGAGAGAGAACTAAGATCCTCGGCCTGGAAGATGAACTTCACACGAGAGTTATCGGCCAGAATGAGGCAGTCACCAAGGTTTCGGATGCAATCATCCGTTCCAAAGCCGGAATCAAGGATCCGACAAAACCGATCGGTTCGTTCCTGTTCCTTGGACCTACCGGTGTCGGTAAAACAGAGCTTGCGAAAACGTTGGCAGAAAAGCTGTTTGATGATGAGAACAACATGGTTCGAATCGATATGAGTGAATACATGGAGAAATACTCCGTCTCCCGTCTGATCGGAGCGCCTCCGGGATATGTAGGCTACGAGGAGGGCGGCCAGCTGACCGAGGCAGTGCGCAGAAAACCATATTCTGTTGTTCTGTTCGATGAGATCGAGAAAGCGCATCCGGACGTCTTCAACGTTCTGCTGCAGGTACTCGATGACGGCCGTATCACCGACTCCCAGGGCCGTACCGTAGACTTTAAAAATACGATCCTGATCATGACCTCCAATATCGGATCCCAGTATCTGCTGGACGGCATTCAGGACGACGGCAGCATCTCCGAAGAGGCGAGAAACCTGGTCATGCAGGATCTGCGTGCACACTTCCGTCCGGAGTTCCTGAACCGTCTGGATGAAACAATTATGTTCAAACCATTGACAAAAGACAACATTGGTCATATCGTAGATCTGTTGCTGAAAGGACTGAACAAACGTCTGGCAGACCAGGAGCTTACCGTCGAACTGAGCCCGGCTGCAAAACAGTTTGTCATCGAGGGCGGCTACGACCCTGTTTACGGCGCCCGTCCATTGAAACGTTTCGTACAGAAAGAGGTAGAAACCAGCACCGCAAAACTGATCCTTGGCGGTCAGGTCAGCGAGGGCGATACGATCCTTCTGGATGTGGAAAACGGCGGCCTGAAAGCAATGATCAAACCAGGTGTGGAGGTAGTAGACGAATGATGCCGAAAGATCCCGTAATGCTGCTGAGCTATGTCAATACGCAATTAAGAGATTTTTACCCGTCGCTCGCAGAATTCTGCGCGGCCATGCAGACAGAGGAATCCGATCTGCGGGAAAAACTGGCGCTCATCGACTATGAGTACGATGAGAAAACGAACCAGTTTGTATAAGAATAACCAGGCCCTGAAAAAAATGGCGGAAAAAGGCGTTCCGTATGTGGAAAAAACACATACGGGGCGCCTTTTTTACGCAAAGCGTGTTTCTTATAACTGACAGGAAAAATCATATCTATAATAGAAGAAATGTGGTAAAATGGAGGAAAAGAAAATCCGCTGAAAATGGGGAAACAGCGGATCTGGAGAAGGAGGAAACCAATATGTATTTTGGTGTACAGATGTATGGGGTATCCAAAGAATGGAAACAGGATCCCGAAGGATTTTTAAAGAAAATCTATGAGGCAGGCTACCGCCAGATCGAGCCGTGTCTCGGATTCCGTGTTGATGCCAGGGACTACGGTTTCTGGATCCCGGAGGATCTGGAGCAGGCAATGCCGCTGCTTGCAAAATACCACATTGAGGTTCATGCGGTCCACATTTTCCTGGATGAATACCACTATGAAAGAGAATTTGCCATTCTTACAGAACTGGCGCAGAAATACCACATTTCCTGGTTTGTCGTAAAGAGCCCGGCACGCCTGACAAAAGATGTTCTGGACGAAACCGCTGCAAGATACCGCGAACTGGCAGAAGAACTGGAAAAAGCCGGAGCAGGTCTTCTGATCCACAACGAAAAAGAAGATATCTGTATCCGCGTGAATGGAAAAACAGCGTACGAATATCTCCTGGAAGCCTGCGGTGAAAAAGTCGGAGCAGAAGTAGATGCCGGCTGGATGTACTGCGGCGGCGTCGACCCGGAAGAGTTCCTCTGGGCGCATGCGGACCGAGTCAAAGCCGTTCATTATAAAGATATGAAAATCACCGGCCAGGAAGCGCCGCTTGGAAAAGGCATGGTTGATCTGAAAGCCTGCTTCCAGTTCGCCCGTGCAAACGGTGCACTGCAGATTGTGGATATGGATGCGGCAACACTGGAGGATACCTGCCGCGCCGGAAAAATGCTCTCCGGATGGACAGGAGACAGAGACAACACCGACAGCATTCTCTGCACGATGGATGTGGAGACCGGAGAAGAAACCGTGCTGCATGAGTTTCCGGGAATCATCGAGGCACCGAACTGGCTGAACGATGGAAACACCCTGCTTTATAATGCGGATGGAAAAATCTACCGCTATGAGATCGACAAAGACCATGTGGAGCAGGTTGATACCGGTTTCTGCGTGCAGTGCAACAATGACCACGTTCCGTCACCGGACAACCAGCTGCTGGCGGTAAGCTGCATGCCGCCGGAACTCACAGATGGAACGTATGAATCCCACATCTACGTGCTCCCGATGACAGGCGGTGAACCAAAAGACCTCACCGGACCGGGTCTCAGCTATCTGCACGGCTGGTCGCCGGACGGAAAAGAGCTTGCGTACTGTGCCTTCCGCAAAAAGCCGGAGGAGGAGACCATGCGCATTGAGATCTGTACGATTCCATCAGACGGCGGCGAGGAAACCTGCCTGACGGACGGCAAAGGCTACAACGACGGTCCGGAGTATTCACCGGACGGAAAGCACATCTGGTTCAACAGCACCAGAAGCGGTCTGATGCAGGTATGGCGGATGAACCGTGACGGCAGCGGTCTCACCCAGATGACCGATTCCGATGCCAACAACTGGTTCGGCCACGTTTCGCCGGATGGAAAACACGTCATTTACCTGACCTTCGCTAAAGGTGAGCTGGAACCGAATGAGCATCTGCCGAACATGTATGTATCGCTTGGAATGATGGATTATGACGGACAGAATAAGAAAAAACTGCTGGATCTTTTCGGCGGCCAGGGCAGTATCAACGTCAACTCCTGGGCACCGGACAGCCGCAGAATTGCGTATGTGAAATATGTGCTTCATCACAAATAAAGGAATATCTTAAGAAAATCTGACGGGCCGTAAAAATTCATGGAAGTATTGTGAAAAAACGTTGAAAGTATTTTAGCGGAAATGCACAAGAATTCTTACGAATTTTTACGGCCCGTTGACTCTTTTTCTGACACACGTATAATGAAAGTAACAAGAGAAACTGCGGCCCCTGGCGGCTGCAAAACAATCAAAAGGAAAGGAGGATTTGTGTTATGAAGAAAACGAAAAAAATGCTTTCGTTTGTACTGTCCATGCTTCTGATCGTGACGATGTTCCCAACCATGGCATTCGCAAAAGAGGAAGCCAAAACGTGGAAGTTCGGAGAGCTTTCGCTGAAAGCAGGCGACGTTCTCGGCAAAGATACGGAGATTAAAAATGATGCAGAGAACAGAGAAATCCGAATACTTTCAGAAAAAACAAATCCGGATGAAAAGAAAGATCAGAAAGATGACAAAGAAAGAATAAAAACAGAAAAAGAGGCTGTGATCGCAGCGGCGGCTTCCTGGAATCTGAAGGATCTTACGGAAAAGGCCAAAAAGGCTCCGGCAGATTATCTGCTTAAAAAGGCAGACAGCTGGAACGGAAGCTGGATTGTAACAAAGATCGCAGAAACGGAAACAAAAGATGCCATTGAAATCCAGATAAGAACCTATGAGTACGCAGCTGTAACAGAAATCCAGGGCATACCGAAAGAAATCCCGGGAACCACCGCACTGACGGGCAAAGCAGTTCCAGAAAATGCAGATCAGAAACAGATCACATGGGAAATCACGGATGCCGGAATGACAGGTGCTGTTTTAGACGGCACAAACCTGAAAGTAACGAATGCCGGAACCGTAAAACTTCTGGCGACAATCAAAGACGGAAAGAAAACCGGCGTTGACTTCACACAGGAATTCACTGTGATTGTAAAAGCCGCAGATTACACCAAAGTAACAGAAGCGCTGGCGCTGATACCGGAGGACATGGGCCGGTATACAGAAGAAAGCGCGGCAGCTGTTCAGAAAGCAAAAGATGCGGTAAAAGAGAACCTGCCATCAGCTGAACAGGAAACCGTAAATGGTTATGCGGCAGCCATTCAGACAGCAGTAAACACACTGACGCTTCTTGGCGCAGATTACACAGAAGTTGATGCAGTACTTGCCAAAGTTCCGGGAGATCTTTCTATCTATACGGAAGAGAGCGTGGAAGCACTGAATGCAGTCATCGCATCCATCGACCGCACCAAAACGATAGAAGAGCAGCAGGCAGTTGATGCTTATGCGGAAGCACTGGAGAATGCAATTGCAGCACTGGTACGCAAACCGGTTCCGGCAGATTATCAGGGAGTGGAAGAACTCCTGGGAAAGATTCCGAAAGACTTATCCATTTATACCGAAAAGAGTGTAAAAGCACTGAATGCGGCAAAAGAAGCCATTGTATGGGATCTGGATGACAGCAGGCAGGAGGAAGTCGATCAGTTTGCAGAGAACCTGAAAGCAGCTCTTGACGGACTGACCCTGAAACCGGCGGACTACAGCGCCGTAGACGCGGCTCTTGCCAAAGTTTCGAATGATCTGAGTATTTATACGGAAGAAAGCATTCAGCCGCTTCAGACAGCGATCAACAGCGTAGAAAGTGGAAAAACCATTCTGGATCAGGCAGAAGTAGACGGCTGGGCAGCAGCAATTGAAAATGCACTGGCAGGACTGCAGGTTCGGAAAGCAGATTATTCCAAAGTAGAGGAAGCCATCAAAAAGATTCCGGCGGACCTCCGTCTGTATACCGATGCGTCTGTAAAAGCACTGGAAGATGCAAAGAACAGCGTCGTAACCGAGCGGCCGGTCACAGAGCAGGAGAGCGTAGACGGTTACGCAAAAAAGATCGAGGCAGCGATTGCCGGCCTTACGTATAAAGATGCGGACTACAGCAAAGTAGATGCCGCAGTGAAGAAGATTCCAAACGATCTGAAGAAATACACGGACGAGAGCGTAAAAGCAGTCAATGATGCAAAAGCAGCGATTGTACGCGGAAAGAATATCACGGAGCAGAAGACGGTGGATGGTTATGCGGCAGCGCTGGAAAAAGCGATTGCCGGCCTGAAACAGAAACCGATGACTGCGCAGAATCTTCCGAAGATTACCAAAGGAGTCAATCAGTCAGGTATGCAGGGCAAGGAGCTTTCCTTCACCGCAGATTTTGAAGCAAAGGATCTCAAAAAGGTTCTCATCGACCAGAAAGAGATTGATGCGAAGAATTATGTGACGGCTGGAAAAGAGAATACGCAGGTTACGCTGAAGGCCGAGTATACAAAGAGTCTGGCAGAAGGCAAGCATACGATTTCGATCGTTTCAAGCAAGGGCCAGGCGGATACCGTATTCTATCTGAAGAAAGCAACAAAGAGTCCGGACACGGGAGACCGCACACAGGTGATGCTGTGGGTGATCCTGCTCGGCGTTTCTGCAGCAGCAGTGGTCGGAGCAGTTGTTTATCGTAAACGTGAGAAATAAGAGTTGAAAGGGAAAGGGCGCCGGAAGGCGCCTTTTCTTTTGGACGGTTTCGGATAGATTGTAAATAGTCAGATAAAATACAAAATATGCAGAATTAACTATATTTTTCTAAAAATAAGAAAATTCGAAAAAAGGTGTTGACTTTTGCTTTGGGCGGTGTTATTATAACTAAGCTGTCAGCGAGAGCTGATGCAAAAGAGTTTCTTTGAAACAGAAAAACCTAGTTCGGAGCCGGGTGGCTGCCGCGGGTTGGAAAAACTGCTTCAAAAAACCTGAAAAAAGTTCTTGACAAAAGCGAATGAGTTTGATAAAATAAACGAGTTGCTGATCGAGAGAACAGCAAAGAAGTTCGAAAG
>NZ_QUGO01000015.1:82606-89419 GCF_003479105.1 Blautia sp. AF19-13LB | reverse complement strand
CAACACCTTTTTTCGAATTTTCTTATTTTTAGAAAAATATAGTTAATTCTGCATATTTTATATTTTATCTGAATTTTTTAAAAAAGACCGTACGCATCACACGCCGGTCCTTTTTCCACAACTTCCTTCTAATTTTTCCCCACGCGCAGAATCGCATCCTGAATATTTTCCACCGGAATCAGTGCGATTCCACCGATTTTCTCCACGGGCTTCATGCAGACAGCAGGTAAAATCACCCGCTCGAAGCCCAGTTTTTTTGCTTCCAGTACACGCTGTTCCGCCATGCTGACGGCGCGGACCTCACCGCTTAAGCCGACCTCGCCAAATACGACCGTTTTCTCATCGATCACCTGATCTTTGTAGCTCGATACGACGGCAAGTGCGATGCCAAGATCGATCGCCGGCTCATTCATCTTGATTCCGCCTGCGATGTTGACGTAGGCATCGCTTGTCGAAAGATTGACTCTTGCGCGTTTTTCCAGCACTGCCATCAGCAGGTTCACACGGTTGAAATCGCATCCTGCTGCGGTGCGGCGCGGGATTCCGAAATTACTGTGGCAGACCAGTGCCTGAATCTCGATCAGGATCGGGCGCGTTCCCTCCATGGAGCATGCGACAACCGAACCGGAAGCTCCCTCCGGCCGTCCGTTCAGCATGTACTCCGATGGATTTTTCACTTCCACGAGTCCCTCTGTCTGCATTTCGAAGACGCCGATCTCATTTGTAGAACCAAAACGGTTTTTGACGCCGCGTAGAATCCGGTAGGACGCATGACGGTCGCCCTCGAAGTACAGCACGGTATCTACCATGTGTTCCAGCACACGTGGGCCGGCCACATTACCGTCTTTTGTCACATGACCGACGATAAAGATCGAAATTCCCATTCCCTTTGCAATCTGCATCAGCACATTCGTCGATTCCCGGACCTGGGATACACTGCCCGGCGCGGAGCTGACCTCCTCGTTGTACATGGTCTGGATCGAGTCGATGACGGCAATCTCCGGCTTCTCTTTTTCCATGACGGCGCGGATGATGTCAAGATTCGTCTCACAGAGCAGGGACAGATTTTCATTAAATTCTCCGATCCGCACGGCGCGCAGTTTGATCTGGCGCAGGGACTCCTCGCCGGAAATGTATAAAACCTGATGTCCTGCTGTGGACAGCATGCGGCACACCTGCAGAAGGAGTGTGGATTTTCCAATTCCCGGATCGCCGCCGACCAGTGTCAGGGAACCCGGCACGATTCCTCCGCCGAGCACCCGGTCGAGTTCTCCGATTCCCGTCGGGATACGCTCTTCTTTTCCTGTTGAAATTTCCGTCAGATGCACCGGCTTTCTGCCCGCTGCGCTGTGGCTTCCGATCCCCTGGTTTCCCGCCGGTGTTTTGGCCGCCGTCGGTTCCTCCACAAACGTATTCCATTCTCTGCACGCCGGACACTGGCCCATCCATTTTGCTGACTCATAGCCGCAGTTCTGGCAGAAAAAGGCTGTTTTTTTTGCTTTTGCCATAGTTGTGTCTCCCTTATAATTGTCAAAAAAAGCTGCCGCACACGTTCTGCGACAGCCTTCTTTTCTTATTTCATCATGCTTTTACGATTTCTACTGCTACATTCTCTGCTTTTTCCAGCTCTACGCTGAAGGAAAGTTTTCCGCCGAGGTTTGTGGTCATGTGGCCAACGTTTACACCGTCGAGCAGCACCTTGTATTCGGTCTCTGCTTCCATTTCAACGGTGATCTGTGCATCCTCCGGTCCTTCTACTTTGAAGGTCATGCCGCCGTCGAATACGTTCAGATCGGTAACTGCGGTTCCCGGAACGGATTCGTATACGAACAGTCCGTTTTTCTCCAGCTTTGTGATTTCCTTAAAGGTTTTTACTTTATACAGATCTCCTCTGTGCTCAAAATCAGATTTTTTTGCCTTTGCCGCAAGCTCATAATCTCCGAAGCTGATGCCTCCGTCTGCCTCTGTGCGGATTAATTCTTTTACTACTGACATTTGTAAATGCCCTCCTGGTCTTGTCTTTTGTGGTGTTTCGTTTGTTTGTGAAAATCATACCATAATCAAAAAGATTTTACCATATAATTTATGGAATTTTATATTATTTTTTCTCAAGAACCTTAAATGTAATCTCTTTCTTATTCATTCCAGCCGCAACGGTATCGCCTTTTTTCACTTCTCCGTTCAGGATGGCTTCTGCGAGCGGATCCTCAATTTTGCTCTGGATCGCGCGTTTTAACGGGCGGGCACCGTACTTGCTGTCGAAGCTGTTTTCCACGAGATATTCTTTCACGGTGTCACGGACTTTCAATTCAATGTCCATCTGCTCCTTGCAGCGGCGCTCCAGATCTTTGAGCAGAATCTGCAGAATCTTCTTCATATCCGCCTTGGTAAGCTGATGGAATACAATAATCTCGTCGATTCGGTTCAGGAATTCCGGCTTAAACATCCGTTTGACTTCTTCCATCACCTGGCCCTTCATGTATTCGTAGTCTTTCCGCTCATCTTCTGTCGAAAGGAATCCAAGGCGTTTCGGCGCTACAATGTTCTGTGCTCCGGCATTGGATGTCATGATAATGCAGGTCTGTTTGAAATCAACTTTTCTGCCCTGCGCGTCGGTGATATGGCCATCATCAAGTACCTGCAGCAGAATGTTGAACACATCCGGGTGAGCTTTCTCGATCTCATCGAACAGGATCACACTGTACGGGTTGCGGCGCACTTTTTCAGAGAGCTGGCCGCCTTCCTCGTAGCCAACGTATCCCGGAGGGGAACCGATCAGCTTGGAAACGCTGTGTTTCTCCATGTATTCCGACATATCAACGCGGATCAGGGCCTGCTCTGTACCGAAAACTGCCTCGGCGAGTGCTTTGGAAAGTTCTGTTTTTCCGACACCGGTCGGTCCAAGAAACAGGAAGGATCCTGTCGGACGGTTCGGGTCTTTTAATCCGACTCTGCCTCGTTTTACGGCTTTTGCCACAGCTGTCACGGCTTCTTCCTGGCCGACAACGCGTTTATGGAGTGTCTGCTCCAGTCTTGCCAGACGTTTCGATTCTCCTTCCGCGAGACGCTGTACCGGAATTTTCGTCCAGGTGGATACGGTTTTTGCGATTTCTTCTTCTGTTACCTGCAGTTTTTTGTTTTTGCAACGGCGTTCAAAGCGTTTTCGGATCTGCTCCAGATCTTTTTCGAGCTCCTGCTGGCGCGCCTGCAGTTCTTTTGCCTGCTCAAAATCGCCGGCACTGATCGCGGATTCTTTTTCTTTCTGTACTTCGAACAGTGTCTGCTCCTCTTTTGCCATGTTGTCCGGCACCTGGTAGCCGGCGAGCTGTACGCCTGCGGATGCCTCATCGATCAGATCGATGGCTTTATCCGGCAGGAAACGGTCGTTGATGTAGCGGACGCTCATTTTTACGGCTGCTTCCAGTGCTTCATCGGTGATTTCCACGCCGTGGTGGCGTTCGTAGTATGGGCGCAGGCCTTTTAAGATATCAAGTGCTTCGCTTTCCGTCGGTTCTTCTACTTTGACCGGCTGGAAACGGCGCTCCAATGCGGCATCTTTTTCGATGTATTTACGGTATTCTTCCAATGTTGTTGCACCGATGAGCTGAATTTCTCCGCGGGAAAGGGACGGTTTTAAGATATTGGATGCATCGAGTGCTCCCTCTGCACCGCCGGCCCCGATGATGGTGTGAAGTTCATCGATGAACAGCAGAATATTTTCATTTTCCGTGACTTCTTTGACAACGCGTTTGATACGCTCCTCAAATTCACCGCGGTATTTGCTTCCGGCTACCATTCCGGAAAGGTCAAGGACAACAACTCGCTTATCGCGGATCGTTTCCGGCACGATGCCAAGGGCAATCCGCTGCGCCAGACCTTCCGCAATCGCCGTTTTTCCGACACCCGGCTCTCCGATCAGACACGGGTTGTTTTTTGTCCGGCGACTTAAGATCTGAATGACACGCTCAATTTCCTGCCCACGGCCGACAACCGGATCGAGTTTTCCTTCACGCGCAAGCTCCGTCAGATCCCGGCTGTACTGATCCAGTGCCGGCGTTTCGCTGGTCTGCGCTCCACCTCTTGTCTGCGGTCCGCGGCCGGTGTTTGTATTTCCGCTTGCACCGCCCTGCAGCGGTGCCTCGCCCATGGCAGTAAGGATTGCTCCATATAGTTTCTGAATGTTGATCCCCATGGTAAAAAGCAAACGGGTAGCAACACAGTCACTTTCTTTTAAGATTGCAATCAGCAGATGCTCGGTTCCCACAGCTCTGCTCTTAAAACGCGCTGCCTCCGCTTCTGCATTTTCAAGCACTCTGCGTACCCGCGGAGTATAGCCCGGTCGGGATTCGGTCACGGTGTTTCCGCCTGGTGCAATCAGACGGTCAATCAGTTCGGTAAGCTGTCCGGCATCTACGTGAAACTCAGAAAGCACCATGCCTGCTGTGCCATCCTCCACGTTCAGAAGTCCGATCAGAAGGTGTTCGGTTCCTACGTAATTATGTCCACATTTTTCAGCTGTCCTAACCGCATATGCCAGTGCTTTTTTTGCCTGACTGGTATATCCTTCTCTCATAATACTATTGTCTCCTTCATGTTTCGTCTGCGTAATTGCTGTAAATTTCATCTACAAGCTGATGTACTTCTTCTTTTGATATATTTTTGCAGACGGCTTTTGCAAGAATCACCTGCAGATCTTCGCGCAGTTCCTGCATGGCATACAGTTTATCCGCATCGATAGAGATAACGGCTCCTTTTCTTCGGTCAATCGAAAGAAGCCCCTCCTGCCGGAGTACGCTGTAGGCCTTATTTACGGTATGCATGTTGATTCCGATATTGTCTGCGAGCTGTCTTACCGAAGGTAGAGTATCTCCTTCCTGAATTCTGGAAGTGGCAATACCCAGAATAATCTGATTTCTCAGCTGGATATAGATCGCTTCATCGCTGTTGAAATCGATCTGTATTGTCTCATAATACATAGTTACACCCTGCTTTCTCGTATCGTTTTGTTATACATATGTTATAACAATTCGCAGACTTTGTCAACAAACGGTTTCCCTACCTGTTTTTCTCGTAGATGATCTGAAGACCTTTCAGGAGCAGATTCTCATCGATGATGATGTCATGTCTGCAGTGCGGAATCACAGCTTTCGCCAGACCTCCGGTAGCCACAATCGTGCATTTGCAGCCAAGTTCTTCTTCCATCCGTTCGATCATGCCGTCGATGCTGGCAGCGTTTCCATAAATCATACCGCCTTTCATACAGTCCAGCGTATTTTTGCCAATGACTTTTTTCGGTGCTGTCAGACTGGTCTGGCTAAGCTGCGCGGCATTTGATACGAGAGCATCCAGCGAAGTACGAAGTCCCGGAAGAATCACGCCTCCGATGAAGCTTCCTTTCTGATCAAGTACACTCATCGTCGTGGCAGTTCCCATATCGATAACAATCTGCGGACATGTGTATTCATTCAGCGCTGCTACTGCTACTACAACAAGATCGCTTCCTGCCGTTGCGGGGTCGTCCAGTTTGATATTAAGTCCGGTCTTCACACCGGGGCCGACAACTTTGACCGGCTTTTTAATCACTTTTTCTGCCGCACTCCGGCAGAGCTCTGTCACCTGCGGAACAACGGAAGAGATGATACCTCCTTCGATCTGCTCCACCGGAATCTCATACAGTTCCAGTACATTTTTCAGGCTGACTGCGTATTCCAGCTCTGTTTTTGCCTTGTCCGTGGAGAGTCTTTCGATGAAGTATGTTTTTTTCCCTTCCACACACCCAAGGACGATGTTCGTGTTGCCGATGTCTATTGCAAGGATCATGATTCGGGTTCCTCCTGTAAAAACTATGAAATGAAATTCTTGTGGTTTTATTATACATGGTGCGGTGCTTTGAGACAAGAAAAAAGACAGCAAGAAAAAGTCAATTAAGTCGATTTCATACTGTCTTCTGAATATTTCATTTTGAATTATCTATTCTTGTTGTTCACAAAAATAAATTTTACATCATTCTCAAACGTACGATTTAGCAGAATTTGCCCTGAAAATGTTTGAGTACTATACATTTTTACATCATTCTCCAACCATTACTTACAGATTTAGGGGAGGTGGAAAGTTTGAGTACCATACATTTTTACATCATTCTCAAACCATCGAGCTGCTGTTATCAACTGGATGCCGGTTTGAGTACCATACATTTTTACATCATTCTCAAACGAAGGTTCTGTAAAAGTAGCTCAGTATTTGTTTGAGTACCATACATTTTTACATCATTCTCAAACCGTAACAGATCTTTTGCAGGACGAATGGGCGTTTGAGTACCATACATTTTTACATCATTCTCAAACTATGGTACATGACGGAAGGGCGTGTAGCCTGTTTGAGTACCATACATTTTTACATCATTCTCAAACGTGCGGCAGACCATGAGTGTTGATTACCGTGGTTTGAGTACCATACATTTTTACATCATTCTCAAACGGAGGACTTTGTGCGTGGTTCTCTGGGATCGTTTGAGTACCATACATTTTTACATCATTCTCAAACGCAAGCCGCGCTGTTTCGGAGCTTAGCGATGTTTGAGTACCATACATTTTTACATCATTCTCAAACTATGCGTGACCTTGCAATCGAGTGCCTTCAGTTTGAGTACCATACATTTTTACATCATTCTCAAACAATCGCCTCTTCCTTTGAGATCCCGGCGAGTTTGAGTACCATACATTTTTACATCATTCTCAAACGAGAAGCAAGCACGAGAGGAACGCCGGAGGTTTGAGTACCATACATTTTTACATCATTCTCAAACGAGAAGCA
>NZ_QUGO01000015.1:0-82596 GCF_003479105.1 Blautia sp. AF19-13LB | reverse complement strand
ACATTTTTACATCATTCTCAAACGAGAAGCAAGCACGAGAGGAACGCCGGAGGTTTGAGTACCATACATTTTTACATCATTCTCAAACGATTGTCAGGGCGTCCAGGGTTTCTGAAAGGTTTGAGTACCATACATTTTTACATCATTCTCAAACTATTTTCACTCGTCTATGACAAACGGTTACGTTTGAGTACCATACATTTTTACATCATTCTCAAACCCCCTGTCGGGATCGTGAACACTTTGCCGTTGTTTGAGTACCATACATTTTTACATCATTCTCAAACTAAGGTGGTATGGGTGTTTATTGCTGTTTAGTTTGAGTACCATACATTTTTACATCATTCTCAAACCAGAAGTGTGGTGTACCGCGGGAAGTGCTGGTTTGAGTACCATACATTTTTACATCATTCTCAAACTTTCAGCAGCCGATTCCGATGTTCAAAAACGTTTGAGTACCATACATTTTTACATCATTCTCAAACTTGCCGCCAGGTTCTTTTTTATCGCTTCTTGTTTGAGTACCATACATTTTTACATCATTCTCAAACATGCAGGAAATCAACGAAGAAATGGAGAACGTTTGAGTACCATACATTTTTACATCATTCTCAAACCATTCCATGATTCTTCCTTTCCGGGCGACCAGTTTGAGTACCATACATTTTTACATCATTCTCAAACACTCCCTGCGTGCGTGCGCGCGCGCGTGCGGTTTGAGTACCATACATTTTTACATCATTCTCAAACTTTGCTGTGGTTTGGCACAATTTTTTCTTGGTTTGAGTACCATACATTTTTACATCATTCTCAAACATGAAGTGCATCTTCACTGCCTGTTCCATTGTTTGAGTACCATACATTTTTACATCATTCTCAAACCTCGCTGCTGCGGGAACTGCGACCGGAGAGTTTGAGTACCATACATTTTTACATCATTCTCAAACTCATTGATTACACCAATATTATCAAGTCCAGTTTGAGTACCATACATTTTTACATCATTCTCAAACAGGCATGTGCGGCTGTTCAAACCAGTATGCGTTTGAGTACCATACATTTTTACATCATTCTCAAACACAAGAAAAGTAGGAATGGAGTTTAAAGTGGTTTGAGTACCATACATTTTTACATCATTCTCAAACTCCGTTTTCCGGTATTGTAATAGTCGTAGTGTTTGAGTACCATACATTTTTACATCATTCTCAAACCTCAAATTTAAAAATGAACTGCTTTCATCTGCACAAAACAGGTACTCAAACATCCGATGGATATTAATAGACATCACATCCATCTTTGTCAATTATATAATATTCTCTCTGATTCGAAAAGTCCCTTTGTATATTTTCTATGAAAAGCAAGGATATTTCATAGTAGCATGCCATTTGGGAGAGTTTGTTTATTTGTGTTTCGTTCAGATAGGATCGAATATTGACCAAAATCACCAGTTCTTTTTGGAGAAGTTCGGCCATAACTTTGATATATTGCGTTAATTTTTCCAGAAGTCCCATCTCTTTTTCGGTTTCTGTCTGAACTCCCATCAATTTTAGGAGTGCGCTCAAATCGATTTCCTCATTTTGTTCCAATTCGTACCCACTGGCAGCTTCCAATTGATAGATGTATTTCTTCAGTTCCGCAATAATTCTCTGTGTTTCCAGAAACATTTCTTCATTTTGCGCACTTTTGACCAGCTCTGTAAATAACCGTTTTTGTATTCTGTGATCCGCAAAATCAAGAGAAAAGGGCGTTAATACCAATTCCACATCTCTTTTCATATTCAGCTCTGTGTCAGCTTTAGAAAGTACGAAATTTCCCTCCTCTCCCTGATTTTGTTTTTGCAGCTGCTCCACATATTTTAAAAACAGCTCCGGTGATTCTATAATCCATTCTGTGGGACAGTTCCGATGAATCGCAATAGGTTTTTCCAAGTCCACATGTACCAGTTTCATAAAATCACCAGCCTTTCATCCGTATTCAACACTTCACTCTTTACGTTCCCAACAATCAGATCCATTTTCGCATACTGCTTCTCAGTCACCGTTAAAAGCTGTACCAGGCCTTCTTCCGGCTTATTTTTATGAATCTGATCCACGATTCCATTCACTGCAGTTGTATTTAACGCAAGCTTACAGTATACGGATTCCTGGAGCATCAGGAATCCGCTTTTCAATAAAAACTTTCGAAATCTCGCATATTCTCTTCTCTGATCGCCCGTCAGCACTGGAAGATCAAACAGTACCAATACTCTCATAAAACGATAACTCATAGGCCGTAAAACCGGATCAATGCACTGTCATTCTCATTTAAGGCATCAAATACACTTTTACAGTAAATTTTTATGGCATTATTCACATACTGTGTTTTCCCGTCTATCATGACTTCGTTGTTTAATACATTGACCAACTGTATTTTTTCCTCATGCGTAAATTCTTTCCTCTGCATTTGGATTACTTCCCGGTCAATCAGGACACGGAACGGTTCCATCAAATCGGACGCCAGATTAAACTGATTAAACATATTATCATGAAAGAGTCCGAGCTGTGTAATATAACCGCTCGCTACAATTTCTCTCGCAAACGCAGACAACAAAATGCTATATCCGTAATTCAGCGCTGCATTTTCCGGACAATCCGCAGTTCTGGTAAATGTCATACCGAACAACGCATTAAAATATACCTTTGCCGCATGCCCTTTCCGGTTTGTCTCATCGTTCCAGCCAATCTCCTGTAAATATGCTTCTAACAGACCCGCTTCTTCCTTTCCCAGATTTTTTAACAGTTCCTTCTGTTTTCGTATTTTTTCCGTCACAATCTCTGTCCAGATCGCTTCTTTACTGTGCCGGCTCCACTGAATCTGCTTTCTGACCTTATTGCTGGTATCATGACTTCCGTAATACCCAACCAGTTCCGACGATGGATTTCTCTTTTCATCGCAAAAAATCACTTTTATTTTCTTTTTTGTCAGCTCTGCCAGCAGACTTGTTGTGACTGTTGCTGCTGTTGACTCAATCAGAATGGTTGATATTTCACTTAAATGTATTTTTGTTACTTCCTCATTTCGCACCACAAGATAACCAAGCTGATAGTCCAGCTTTGCCCGTTTGGAAATAACCACAATCCGCCAGCTCATAATGCATTCAGGTCTACTGCCTGCTCGTAAATACCGGTTGGCGATTGATGAATCATTTCGATTCGATTGCAATCGGTTATATTTTTGTTGAGACACAAAACTCCTGCTCTTCCAGATCCTCCAATTAATTTCAAATCAGCGGTAACACTCTGGCACTGGAAAAAATGTAAAATTTCATACAAAACGATACACTTTTCTTCCATGCATAATTCTTTAAATTTTTCTCTTTTTTCCGTTAATGTCTTTGCCTGTGCTCCAAGTTTTTTTGCATATACCGTATTTGTTAATTTATTTAAAAAGGTTTCATACAGCATCACCACCTTCTTTTCTTCTAAATGGTCGGAATCGTAAATTTTCAGTTCTTTATTCTGTTTTTTACGTTCCACGTACTGTACTATTTTTTTCAGTATTTCCGTTTCTTCCTGGGAAAGTACCAGCTGATTTGCACCTTGCATCAATAGCTGATCTCCTGATCTTCCGGAAACCCACATATAAAATCCGTCCACACAAAACAGAGTATCTATTTTGATTTCCGGCACCAGCACTCGCGGATTCTTTAACTGTCTTTCCTCTTCCAGATACCGAATTATATTTTCTTCTGACTTCTGAATTTCCTTTTTCAGACGAATCGGCACATACTCGATTGTTCGTATTTTCTTTCCCTTTTTGCCCTCCGATTCTGCCAGTACAAAGTAAGCTCCCGCCTCTTTGTTATATCCTCCATACTTCTGTATATCACAAAGCCGTTCATCACTGCTCTTGATCGGAACCTGGCCTTTTCCTTTTTTGACAATCTGCTGGTCAAACAATGCACCTGTTGCCTCATACGATCTTCGCGTCACAAGAATGTTGTTCTTTTCCATAAATTTTCGGACTGTCGCAATGGTTCTGTTCCCGCTTTCCCAGGCAATTTCTCCGTTTCGTTCAATTCTTTCCTGTTCAAACATCTTCTTCAGGTTATAACTTCTTCCCGGATTTTCCTTAATGAAGTGAATCGGATTTGATGTAAATTTTACAAAATATGCGTTGCCAACGACAATATTCAAATAAGCATCCTTCGCATGATGATAATCATTCATCTCCCGTACCTTCAGAAATTTAAAATCCTTACGGAACTTTGAAACGGTTGGCGCTTTCACATAAACAATCTGTGTATCCGGGATCACCTGCTGCAGAATACTTGCTGCCGCTTTTGTACTCTGACGAGTTTCCACCAGCTGCCTGGAAATAAATCCAGCCAATTCAGACGGTTCAAATCCATTTCCTCTTATCAGCCGTTTATATTTTTCTTCACTGATCAATCCGGCATCCACTAAAGATTTCCAGAATGGCTGCATTTTTTTCCGAACTGTTTCATCGATCGGATATTTATCCTCTTTCATCTGATTACACTTTTTCTTTACAAGTACCCGGTTATCCAGGCTATCATCCATCACTTTGGACTGTGGAAAAATATGATCAATGTCATACTTCTGATTATCCCACAATTCCTCCAGTTCAATTGTTTCACCGGAATACATGCATTTTCCTTTTTGCGTATAATACAAATACAGCTTGTCTCTTCTCATTTCCGCATCGGAACGTTTTTCAATCTCATCTATCCAGTCTTTTTCTTCCACTTTACATTTTTTATAGAGTTCCAGCAGTTTCTTTTTTCTTGAAGATGTTCTTCCCTGATCGTTTTTTTCTCTTGCCATTTCTATAAAAACACGTTTCGGTGGGTTTCCCATCACTTTACAGATTTCCTTTACAATCAAAAGGCTCTGCCAAATCTGCCGCTTCACTGCCGGTGATACGTAAAGTTCCTCGACTAATTCATACGAAATATCCCGTTTTTTCTGTTCGTTTCCATTCTTTTCTTCGATTGCCGATGCAAACAAATATTTTTCGCTAAGCAGTTGCATCAGATTGTCATTCGTCTCCCACAAAGCCCGAATAATAGACCATGCCTCTCCCGTTTCCGGTGCCGGTGCTTCCGTCTCTTCCAAAAACACTTTTGAGAGTCTTCCCCAACCACGATACGGCAGTTTACTTATGCTGTCTCTTTGTTTTTCTGTCAACTCCGGAAACAGTTTCTTTAATCTCTGTTTCAGTATCGCTTTATCATCTCCAAACAGCGTTACGTTCAGGATGATGCATTCTTTTTCCGCCTGGTTCAGTGACAAATTTGTTAATTTCTCTTTAAAGTCATGGTATGCCGTAAGAGAACTCTTGAAATCACCATCAATTCCGGTAATTTCAACTTCTTTTCCGGTAATTCCTTCTTTCACTAAATAGTTTTTCAGTTTTTTCTGTGTAACTTTTCTGCTTTTCTGGAATACTTCTTCATATATTTTCTGTTTCTGCTCTACAGATATCTTTTCTCCATCCAAACGCAGATTATTTAATTCATTTAAAACTTCGTATTTGCTGTACAGCAGAGAATACTTTGGTAAAACATCTTCACTTGGCAGATAAGTACATTTATTCGTCATTCTTCGAATAAACTGCTCTGCACTTGCTTCCAAATCTACCATCTCATCGAAGTTCCATGGATATATTTTGCCTTCTTTTCGTACCGCCCAGTTACTCTTCTCCCCTTTTTTTCGAATTCCGTTTAAGGGTCCTACGTAGTACGGAATGCGGAATGTGAAAATCTTTTGAATCTTCTCTCCATTCTCTTTCAGTAGCGGAACTTTATCTTCCAGATTTTTCAGGATTGCATTTAATTCATATAAATGAATCTGATATGGAATGACACTGTTGTCTTTTACAGTCTGTTTCGGAAGAAACGTTCCCATTTCCATTTCCTTCTGCATGCAGGATGCTTTCGTCACATCTGATATCTTGCCCAGAATATTCTTTTTCAGATAACCGTAAAAGTCTTCCTGACTACATTGTTTTGGCGCCTTGATATACGCATAATAATTAGCTTTTTCATCCTTTTTTGCAAACAGTCTCTGATATTCTTCCCTTGAAAGATTCTCTCTGACCAGCTTTTTCAGATTTTTCAGATCCTTTTTATGCTTTTCATAAAGTGCCACTTTTGCCTCTGAAAGAGAAGAATAGTTCTGCAAAATATCAGCCAGAACAGCCCAATCGTACACTGCTTTTGCGTGTTCAATTAATACATATTTTTCTCCCAGCTCTGCTTCGATCTCTCCAGCGTATTCTTCATAACCTGCATCTGCGAAGCAAAGTTTTGGCCGTTCCAGTGTATCCATCTGTTTTTCCCCAAACAGATTTCCCAGTTTTGCTGTTCCACCGGTAATCAATCCCAGCCACTCTTTTTCACAGGATGTTTCTGCCCGCATTGCTTTTACTGCTTTTGTCTTTTTCGCAGATTTGGTCAATGTTCGGTCTTTTAAAATTGCCTCTATTTCCTTGCTTCTTTCCACTCCAATCTCGGAAGAAAAGCCAAGTTCTTCTGCCCTCACTGCTTCAAGGAACTGTTCAAATGTTGTCTGAAATTCTCTTACCTGTTCGATATTTCCGTTTAATAGAAAATGGCCTCTGTGTTTCATCATATGATGCAGAGCAAGATATATCAGGCGAATATCAGGCGTTTCGTCAGTTTCCATTAACCATTTTCTCAGATGATAGATGGTTGGAAACTGTTTATGATATTCTTTGTCTGTGTAATCATCATCCGCAAACAATGCATAGGGAAGTTCTGGACACTTTCCCTGCCTGTCACGCTTATCCTCTGGCCAGTAACGACTCTCTTTCATTCTGCGAAAAAATCCATCATCTATCTTTTCTACTTCTTCCGCAAAAATTTTCTGCAGCAATTCTATTCTCCAATTACGACGATCCAATCTTCGTTTTGCTGTCCGAAACCCTCTTCTCTCTTCTGCAGTCTGTGCACTGTCAAATAGCCGTACACCCCAAAGTGTTTTTCCATGTGCGCGCAAAATTTCGTACTTCTCATTTGTCACAGCCCATCCAACCGAACTGCTTCCCATATCAAGTCCGAGATAATATTCCCCTTTCATCTGTTCTTTCCTCCATTTTCTACATTTTATCTAATTTTACCATATATTTTGATTTTTTACATCTTTTCTTTCCTATTTTCAACAATTCTACTTCCTGGTTCTTGCTGTTCTCACAGTACTGAATCATAACCATGTTTCATTTCTAATTTTAGACAACAAAAAACTGCTGTCTATGAAGACAACAGTTTTCGTTCCACACACTGTGGACCATCTAACGATGGCGTTTTCGATAAATCGTTATTTGAACTTATGATGTAAAATTTAGTATGGTACTAAACTATCTACACTATACTTCTATTTTTTCCTTTCGTCAATCTTTTTTAGAAAGTTTTTATGATAATTATTCCATTTTTTTCTCTTGCGTCCTTCTTGTTTTTATGGTAAAATATATCTTGTTCTGATTACGAACACTGCCGCTGTGGCGGAATTGGTAGACGCACTTGACTCAAAATCAAGCGGTGAATAACCGTGCCGGTTCGAGTCCGGCCAGCGGCATAGCTAAAAAAGATCTGCAAAAACGAACGTTGATGCAGATCTTTTTTTATTGTCTTCCCTTCAAAAAAACAGCTTTTAAAAGAAAGAAAACCCCTTTCGAAGAACCGGCCATCTGCCGCATGGTTCTTTTTGAAAGGGGTTTTACTGTTGTTATCTCTTATTTATTTCCAAACATCTTTTCATACTCCGGTGTTCCATCCAGTGTAGCGAAATAGTCTTTCGGGGTTTCTGCGCGGCGGATGACTTCAAAGCTGCCGTCCTCTTTTAACAGAACCTCTGCAGATTTTAATTTTCCGTTGTAGTTGTATCCCATGGAAAATCCATGTGCGCCGGTGTCGTGGATGAAGAGGAGGTCTCCGACTTCCACTTCCGGAAGCATGCGGTCGATCGCGAATTTATCGTTGTTTTCGCACAGGGAACCTGTTACGTCATATTTGTGGTCGCACGGCTGATCTTCTTTTCCCATCACCGTGATGTGGTGGTAAGCGCCGTACATTGCCGGCCGCATCAGATTGACCGCGCATGCATCACAGCCGATATACTCTTTGTAAATGTGTTTCTGATGGATTGCGCGCGTAACGAGTCCGCCGTACGGTCCCATCATGAAACGGCCCATTTCCGTATAAATTGCAACATCGCCCATGCCGGCCGGAACGAGGACTTCATCGTACACTTTATGTACACCCTCACCAATCACGCGGATGTCATTGCCTTCCTGACCTGGTTTGTACGGGATTCCGACACCGCCGGAAAGATTGATGAATTTGATTTTTACGCCTGTCTCTTTCTGCAGCTTTACAGCCAGCTCAAACAGTGTTTTTGCCAGAACCGGGTAGTAATCGTTGGTTACGGTATTACTTGCAAGGAAGGAATGGATGCCGAACTCTTCTGCCCCTTTTGCCTTCAGAATGCGGAATGCCTCAAAAATCTGCTCGGTTGTCATACCGTATTTGGCATCTCCCGGATTATCCATGATGTCGGTGCTGATTTTAAACAGTCCGCCCGGGTTATAACGGCAGCAGATTTTCTTCGGAATGTAGCCTAATGTTTTCTCAAGAAAATCAATATGTGTAATATCATCAAGGTTAATGATCGCACCAAGCTCTGCAGCCAGTTGATACTCTGCAGCCGGTGTTACGTTGGATGAAAACATGATTTTATCTTTCTCAAATCCCATCGCATCGGAAAGCATCAGCTCCGTGTAAGAAGAGCAGTCGCATCCGCAGTCATATTCACCCAGCATTTTGATCAGTGTCGGGTTTGGGTTCGCTTTCACAGCAAAATACTCACGAAATCCCGGATTCCAGGAAAAAGCTTCCTTTACTGCTTTCGCATTCTCACGAATTCCTTTTTCATCGTAAATGTGAAACGGAGTTGGTACTGCTGCTGCGATTTCTTCCAGTTTTTCTTTTGTTACAAAAGGCTTCTTCGTCATTCTCTTTTGTCTCCTTCTTCTGCTTATTTTGCCTGAATAATGTGAAGCATGTTTGTCATATATCCTTCACCCGTCACCTCGTTAGTAGCAGGGTCTCCGGCCGTAAAAATAACCATATCGCCACGTTCTACGAGCTCCTCACGGCGCACCATATACATGGCATGGGAAATAATGTTCTCCGTAGAATCTTCCTCGTATCCGGTCACCGGACGAACGCCCCAGTAGAGCTGCATTTTTCTTCTTGCCCATTCATATGGGGTAACGCCGTAAATCGGTACGCTCGGACGAAGGTTGGAGATCAGTCTTGCGGTCTGACCGGACATCGTCGGGGTCACAATGCAGGCTGCTTTGATGTGTTCTACCATAGAAACGGCTGCACTTCCGACTGCCGCGGAAACATTCAGTTTTCCTTCCAGCGCTTTTCCATCGCGGTAATCTTCGAATTTCAGATAGCGCTCTGTCTGCTCGGCAATCTCTCCCATCATGGTAACTGCCTCGACCGGATATTTTCCGGCTGCTGTTTCGCCGGAGAGCATGATCGCATCCGTTCCATCATAAATTGCATTCGCAACATCGGCTACCTCTGCACGGGTCGGACGCGGATTCCGGATCATGGAATCCAGCATCTGGGTTGCTGTGATAACCGGTTTGTATTTATGATTGCATTTTTCAATGATGATTTTCTGTACATGCGGTACCTGGCACGCCGGAATCTCTACACCAAGGTCTCCCCTTGCAACCATCACACCATCTGCCGCATCGATGATGCTGTCGATGTTCTGCACACCCTCCGCATTTTCGATCTTGGCAATGATATCAATATGCTCTCCTCCGTTTGCCACAAGGAACTCACGGATTTCGTTAATTGCCTCTGCATTTCGGATAAAAGAAGCCGCTACAAAATCAATATCCTGTTCAATACCAAAGAGAAGATCTCCTTTGTCTTTCTCCGTGAGGTTCGGAAGATTGATCGAAACGTTTGGTACATTCACACCCTTCTTCTCTCCGAGCTCGCCGCCGTTTACTACGGTACAGACAATTTCCGGTGCATTTACTTTTTCTACGCGCAGGCCGATCAGACCATCATCGATCAGAATTGTGTCTCCCTCTTTGATATCGTCGGTAAGGCCGGTGTAGCTGACCGAACAGTGATTTTCATCTCCGGTCTCCTGAACGGTTGTCAGGGTGAAGGTCTGTCCGGTTACCAGATTTACTTTTTTGCCATCTTTCAAAACACCGGTACGGATTTCCGGTCCTTTGGTATCCAGAAGGATTGCCACAGGAGTTTTCAGCTCTTTTCGAAGCTCTTTCAGCATATCCATACGCATTTTCTGCTCATCGTGGTCTCCATGAGAAAAATTAAAACGAGCAACATCCATTCCGGTTTCAATCAGTTTTTTCATCAGGTCACGGGAGTTGGTATTTGGCCCCATGGTGCAGACAATTTTCGTTCTTCTCATACTTTCTCTCCTTCTTTATTTTACATGTTCATGCGTAAACAGGTGATCCTGGCAGTATTCATAATTTCCGTTGCATCTGGAGCAGAAACGGAACTCCAGATTCGGATCATCCTTTTCAGTCCGCCCGCAAATCGCACATTTGTGTTTTGTGATTCCATTTGGATTGCGGTATTCGGCTTCTCCTCTTGATACGGCTTTTTTAAATTCTTTCCTGCGTCTGTTCTGCCGGAAAGAGTTATGTTTTCCCTTTCTTGTCATCAGGAAAAACACCAGGACGTTTGCCAGGGAACACAAAATAACAACACATCCTGCCCAGTTTCCGCTCAGAATGCTGGTAATCATGCTATAAGCAAGAAGTGCTACGTCAAGATACGCCAGCCATTTGATCTTGATCGGGATAATAAAGTACAAAAGCACCTGCATATCCGGAAAACTGATCGCAAAGCCAAGAAAAATAGAAAGGCTGATATAATAGGTGCTGAATGCAGTTCCCATCAGCGCCGGATACCCCTTCACTGCGTACTCGATTCCATACAGCAGGAAGGAACCGAGGATCGTCATCAGAATACCCGAAAAGATATAAACGTTATATTTGAAATCTCCCCAGGCTCTTTCAAGACTCGTTCCGATTGAGTAGTAGAAAAACAGCATAATGATCGTAAAGATGTCGAGACTGCTCGGCGGAATCAGAATCCAGCTCACCAGACGCCAGATCTGGCCATGCAGAATATAGTATGGTTCCAGCGTCAGATACTGTCTCATGATGGGAGCCGCAAGCGCAATGATATATCCCGCAATGTACGTTACGATAATGTACATCGTCAGATGGCTTAACGCATATCTCCCATATTTTCGCTCCATTTTGTCTAAAAAATTCATGCACACTCTTCCTTTTTGTTTGTTTTATTTCACCGGCTTTCACTGCCCGAAAATACATTCTCATTATACGTGCTGCCTTTTCGTTTGTCAAACGGTATAACGGTGAATTTCGTCTCTGAAAAAGAGCTTTACGAATGTTTTACTTTCCGGTATAATTTATTAGAAATCTTTTCCAGTTATTTTATAAATATACGAAAAAATTCAGGAGGACTTTATATATGGCAGGATCATCATTTGGTACCATCTTCAGACTGACCACCTGGGGAGAGTCTCATGGAAAAGGCGTGGGCGTTGTTGTGGACGGAGTGCCGGCCGGCCTTTCGCTTTCCGAGGAGGATATTCAGGTTTACCTCGACCGCAGGAAGCCGGGACAGAACCGCTTTACCACAAAACGGAAAGAATCCGATACCGTTCAGATTTTATCCGGCACTTTCGAAGGAAAAACGACCGGTACCCCGATTTCCATGGTGGTATGGAATGAGGATCAGCATTCCAAAGATTACAGCGACATTGCTTCCTATTACAGACCGGGCCACGCCGACTATACGTTTGATGCAAAATACGGTTTCCGCGACTACCGCGGCGGCGGACGCTCCTCAGGACGCGAGACGATCGCACGCGTGGCTGCAGGTGCCATTGCCTTAAAAATGCTCTCTGAGCTTGGCATCACCGTTTCCGCCTACACCCGCTCCATCGGTGACGTGGAAATCCAGTCTTTTGATGCCGCTGAAATCGCGAATAACGCCCTGAATATGCCGGATGCAGAGGCTGCCGAAAAGGCTTCCGAGCTTTTAACAAAAGCCATGGCAGAAAAAAATTCCGTCGGCGGTGTGGTCGAATGTGTCGTTCACCATATGCCGGCCGGTGTCGGCGATCCGGTGTTTGAAAAGCTCGATGCCAACCTTGCAAAAGCACTCGTCTCCATCGGCGCCGTAAAAGGCGTGGAAATCGGAGACGGTTTCTCGGTCTGCACAGCTACCGGGCTTACCAATAACGATGCCTTCCATGTAAATGCGGACGGCTCCATTGTCAAGCTGGCCAACCACGCCGGCGGTATTTTAGGCGGTATCAGCGACGGAAGCGATATCGTTGTCCGGGCTGGTTTCAAACCGACCCCGTCCGTTGCTGCTTCCCAGCAGACCATCAACAAAGATGGTGAAAACATTGCCATCGAAATCAAAGGCCGTCACGACCCGATCGTCGTTGCACGCGCCGTTGTTGTCGTGGAATGCATGACCGCTCTTGTCCTGGCGGACGCACTGCTCGTCGGCATGAGCGCCAAACTGGACAATGTAAAGAAAGTCTGGGCTCTGGACGAGAAATAAAGGCCGGACTGCTTCTTTCTGGCTTCAACACAAAAAATGCCTGCGGGATACAGTTCTTCCTGCAGGCATTTTTGCGTTATTTTTTTAGTGAACGCCTTTTTTCGTAATCAGAATACAGTTCGGCGTCTCCACTTTCATCGGGCGGCCTTTCTGAACCAGCACGTTTTTCTCATAATCAACGGTAAATGTTGTGATCGTGTTGGACTCATGGTTTGCCACTGCGATATGTTTTCCGTCCGGGAACATTGCAATATCCTTTGGATATTCGCCGCTGATCGGAAGTGCAAACTTCTTCTCCAGGCAGCCGGTCTCCGGGTCGATATGGAACATTGCTACGGTATTGTCTCCGGCTGTAGAAGTAAACAGGTAGTGGTGATCCGGGGAAAGGCACATGCCGGATGCAGCGTCGTGCGCCTGGTCCACGTTCGCGGATGTGGTGCTGATCGACTGCAGTTTTTCAAATTCCGGTCCGTTTCCCGTATCACGGTAGCTGAATACATCGACTTTGTTCATCAGCTCGTAAATGACATACGCGTATTTTCCGGATTCACTGAAAACGATCTCTCTCGGACCGGATTCACGCTCACAGCGCAGGATATCCACCAGTTTCAGGCGGTCACGCTGTGTGTTCAGCTTGTACATTTTGATCTGGTCAATGCCGTTATCGACTGCGCAGACATATTTGTTGTCCGGTGTAGGAACGACACAGCTGACATGCGGGCGGAAGTTACGCTCTGCCACACTGCCAAGGCCCTTGTGGAACACGCCGTCCATCAGACTTCCGAGTCGGCCGTCCTTATGGGTATGTACAACGGTTACTTTTCCGTCATGATAGCCCGCCACGAACAGGTATCTTCCGGTTTTATCCACCGACAGATAGCAGCCGCGCATGCCGTCGATGTCTACTTTGTTGATCGGGGTCAGGTCTCCGTCATCCTCCACTGCAAACACTGCAACGCCTTCATCTGCAATCGAATACAGGTATTTGCCGTTTAAGGAACGGGCAATGTGGGAAGAGTTGTTGACCGGTATGACTTTTCGCTCTGTCAGAGTGCCTTCTTCTACATTTACATCATATAAATGAATACCAATGCTGCTTCCATGGGTATAAGTGCCTACATAGGCTACGTACTCATCCTTCATGTTGTTTTCATCCTTTCTGCCTTCTCGCACATCGTGTGAATTTTCTAAAAATATTTTAACACAATTTCCGCGCCACGACAACGAGGAAAACGGATTTTTGATATGTAAACGGTAACACTTTATTTTTAGACACAGGATATTCTCCTGCAGAGAATTTTTTAGATATTTCTATTGTTTTTAGATTGTAAGAGTTGAGGTTTCCGCTGCATACCATTTCCATTTTCTACGCTCTCGTCAGACTGATTTCCTGACTCATCATTCCCTGCAGTTTCTTGATTGCACGGCTGTACTGGCACTGCAGCGCCTGCTCGCTTTTCTTGCAGAATCCGCTGAGCTCTTTGTAGCTGAATCCATATGCTCTCCCCCAGAAAATGCGCTGATCCATCGGTTTCAGGTTCTGGATGCAGTTCTGCATCACCATTCGTTCCTCAATCTCGGCTGTCGCGCCCGCCTCCCCTTCATTTCTGTTCTCTTTCTGATACTGTGTATAGGAAACTTCATTCTGATAATAATGTTTTCTGCGCTGATTCTTGATCTTGTTTTTTGCCACACAGAACAGCCATTTCGTCATCTCTTCTCCTTCGAGATCGGCAACGGTTTCAAATTTTACCACCAATACCTCCCATACATCGTTCAGCACATCCTTCGCCGTCTCCCGGTCATTGTTCAACTGACCGCAGATATAACGGAACAGCACATGACTGTTTTTCTCGAATATGATCTGAAAAAATCGTTCCTCCTCTTGTCTCATACACTTCTTTCTCCCTCCTGTTATTTCGCTGTCCTTCTCTTCCGGGCCCGTCATATATGTAATGTGTTGAGACTATCGAAATCTTTCATTTTTTCAGAATATTTCTACTATTTGACCTTATTACTTTTGTTAATAAAGCAAAATATTGCGTTATAACTGCACCGCGGCGCATAATCAAATTTTTTCTTTCGAAATCAGAAATTACTGTTTCTGACAAAAAAATTCCCGCAGAAAGGAGCTTTCTTCCTCTCTGCGGGAATCTTCTATTTTGGTTTTATTTTATTTAAAGTAAGCAACACCGGACTCAAAGATCTTCAGATCCTGCTCTCCGTAGATGTTGACTGCTACGCCGTTGTCGCGGCGCTCTGCGTGTGCCATCTTACCAAAGACACGGCCGTCCGGGCTGGTGATACCCTCGATTCCGCAGTAGGAACCGTTGACATTCCAGTACTCGTCGTTGGTCAGGTTTCCGTTGACATCGCAGTAGCGGGTTGCAATCTGGCCGTTTGCCATCAGCTTGTCGATCCACTCTTTCGATGCTACGAAACGTCCCTCTCCGTGGGATGCCGGGTTGGTGTAAACACCGCCAAGCTCGGCGCCTGCCAGCCATGGGGATTTGTTGGTCACAACCTTCGTGTAAACCATCTTGGAAATATGGCGTCCGATGGTGTTGAAGGTCAGAGTCGGGGAATCTTCCGTCTGTCCGAGAATCTCACCGTACGGAACGAGTCCCAATTTGATCAGTGCCTGGAATCCGTTGCAGATACCAAGGGCAAGTCCGTCTCTCTCATTCAGCAGTTTGGTAACAGCTTCTTTGATCTTCGCATTCTGGAATGCGGTTGCAAAGAATTTTGCTGATCCATCCGGCTCATCACCTGCGGAGAATCCGCCAGGGAACATGATGATCTGCGCCTGGTTGATGGCTTTTTCAAAGGCATCGACAGAACCGCGGATGTCTTCTGCGGAAAGGTTGCTGAATACCTGAGTGATAACTTTTGCACCGGCACGCTCGAAAGCTCTGGTGCTGTCATACTCACAGTTCGTTCCCGGGAAGACCGGAATGAATACGGTCGGCTGTGCCAGCTTGTGGGAGCATACGTGGATGCTCTTTGCCTGATAGCAGCTGTCTGCAACAATTCCGTTTTCGTCTGCTGCTGCCACATTCAGGGCATCTACATCCGGAAGCTCTGCACCGGATACGGTCTTGAATACTTTTTCCAGCGGTTTGTTCCATGCGGAAACGGCCTCGCGGATGGTGATTTCGGTGTCTTTATAGGAAAGAACCGGTTTGTCTGTCACTTCACCGATGACGGTGTAGGTGCTTGCCAGCTCTCCGACTTTTTCAGCCGGAACTTCGCAGATCAGATCTGCAATATATGGAGTAAAGAGATCTCTCTCGTCTACATTGTGCTCGATGGTTACGCCGAGAGCATTACCGAATGCCATCTTGGATACGGCTGCTACGATACCCTGACGGTCTACGACATAAGCGGCTTTCACACGGCCGTTCTGCATATCCTCATGCAGTTTTCTGTAGGTTTCCATGACGCCTTCGTACTCTGGAAGCAGATGTGCATCGACTGGAAGGTGGATCCACACGAGTTTGTCTCCTGTGTTTTTCAGCTCCGGAGATACTACATCTTTTAATTTTGCAACGTCAACCGCGAAGGATACGAGTGTCGGCGGTACATCGATATGGTTGAAGGTACCGGACATACTGTCTTTTCCTCCGATAGACGGCAGGCCGTAGCCCATCTGTGCGTCGTATGCACCAAGAAGTGCTGCGAACGGCTGGCTCCAGCGGTGCGGATCCTCAGTCATTCTGCGGAAATATTCCTGGAAGGTGAAGCGGACTTTGCTGTAATCGCCGCCGACTGCCACGATGCGGGACAGGGACTCGGTTACGGCATAGACTGCTCCGTGATACGGGCTCCAGCTCGATACGTATGGATCAAAGCCGTAGCTCATCATGGTAACGGTGTTGGTCTTTCCATCCGGAACCGGCACTTTTGCAACCATGGCCTGAGTTTCCGTCAGCTGATATTTTCCGCCGTACGGCATCAGCACGCTGGCTGCTCCGATGGAGGAGTCGAACATCTCAACAAGTCCCTTCTGGGAGCATGCGTTAAGATCGGACAGAGTGGACAGCCATTTTTCTTTGACATCGGCAATATCACCGCTTCTCTTTAACGGAGTGTCCTCTGCTTTTGGAATCTCTACGAAGACATCATTCTCCTGATGTGCTCCGTTGGTATCCAGGAATGCACGGGAAATATTGACGATCTCTTTTCCTCTCCAGGAGAGTACCAGACGCGGGTCCTCGGTTACGACTGCAACTTCGGTTGCCTCCAGGTTCTCTTCTGCGGCATATTTCAGGAACTGCTCACGGTCTTTCGGGTCGATGACAACGGCCATACGCTCCTGGGACTCGGAGATGGCGATCTCGGTTCCGTCGAGGCCGGCATATTTTTTCGGTACTTTGTCCAGATTGATCTTAAGGCCCGGTGCCAGCTCGCCGATGGCAACGGAAACTCCGCCTGCACCGAAATCGTTGCATTTTTTAATCAGAAGGCTGACTTCCTCGCGGCGGAACAGTCTCTGCAGTTTACGCTCAGTCGGTGCGTTTCCTTTCTGTACCTCTGCACCGCAGGTCTCGATGGATTCTGTCGTATGTACTTTGGAGGAACCGGTTGCACCGCCGCAGCCATCTCTTCCAGTACGGCCGCCGAGCAGGATGATGATATCGCCCGGATCGGAATTTTCACGGACAACGGCACGGCGCGGTGCTGCTCCAAGGACAGCTCCGATCTCCATACGTTTTGCCACGTAGTCCGGATGGTAAACTTCTTTGACATAGCCGGTTGCAAGACCGATCTGGTTTCCGTAGGAGCTGTAGCCGTGTGCTGCTTCTCTTACGAGTTTTTTCTGCGGAAGTTTTCCTTCGAGTGTTTCGCTCTGCGGACGGGTCGGATCTGCGGCTCCGGTCACACGCATTGCCTGATATACGTAGGTTCTGCCGGAAAGCGGGTCACGGATTGCACCGCCAAGGCAGGTTGCTGCACCACCGAACGGCTCGATCTCGGTCGGGTGGTTGTGGGTCTCGTTTTTGAAGTTGATCAGCCACTCTTCGTCTTTTCCGTCTACATCTACCGGTACGACGATGGAGCATGCGTTGATTTCATCAGACTCTTCCTGATCTGCGAGTTTTCCTTCGGATTTCAGTTTTTTCATTGCCAGAAGGGCAAGGTCCATAAGGCAGATGAATTTGTCGTCACGGCCTTTGTAGAGTACCTCACGGTCGCTTAAGTAGCGGTCGTAGCTTTTTTTCATCGGCTCGTAGTAGTCGCCTTCGCCGAAGGTCACGTTGGTAAGCTCGGTGGAGAAGGTGGTATGGCGGCAGTGATCGGACCAGTAGGTATCGAGTACGCGGATCTCGGTCATGGATGGATTGCGTTTTTCTTCGCCGCGGAAGTAGTTCTGGATATGCAGGAAGTCTTTGAAGGTCATGGCAAGGCCGAGGGAATCGTACAGGGCTTTTAATTCTGCCTCCGGCATGTCGATGAATCCGTCGAAGATTTTGACGTCTGCCGGCTCTTCAAATTTTGTCACGAGGGTTTCCGGTTTTTCAAGTCCTGTCTCTCTGGAGTCTACTGGATTGATGCAGTGTGCTTTGACTGCGTCAAACTGCTCATCAGTCATCTCTCCTTCGATAACATACGTAACGGCGGAGCGGATGATCGGCTGCTCGTCTTCTTTTAAGAACTGCACGCACTGTACGGCAGAATCGGCTCTCTGATCAAACTGTCCCGGAAGGAATTCTACGGAAAATACTCTCGCACCTTCTGCACGCGGGAAATCTTCCTGATAGCAGATATCAACCGGCGGCTCTGCAAAGACTACTTTACATGCTTTCTCATATGTCTCATCACTGATATTTTCTACATCGTACCGGATCAGCTCCCGTACGTTGGTTACGGTCTGGATGTTCAGATAGTGCTTGATTTCATGCTTCAGATCTTTCGCCTTAATCGCAAATTCCGGCTTTTTCTCCACATAAACGCGTCTGACTGTACTCATTTTTATCCTCCATTTGTCTGAATCATAGTCCCCCAAAAACGGGACAATCTTTCGTTACTTACAGAATAGCATATTTATCTTTATAAATGAAATTAATATATCTTATATGTTTTATAAGTTTTGTTTCTTAATAGACGGACGCATTTCATTTTTCCTGCACTACCATCCCACTCATCACCCATTCTCTCCCGTCCTAAACCGTCAGGCCCGCGCACTTTCTGGTGCGCGGGCCGTCCGTTTCCGTTTTTACATTCTATATTTCGCTTTTTTCTCCCGTGTCCGCAGTGCATTCCCCGCCTTTGCCGGCCGGTACAGCAGCATACAGGTTCCCGCATTCATAACAAGCGCACAGCACACATCCGATACGGAGTGCTGTTTTAAAAACATGGTCGAAAACACAATCAGCACCGTCAGGCCCAGGCAGACGTTTCGGAATACCGGGCGGTTTTTGAGCTGCTCGCTGTGTTCTACGGCAACAGCTACGGCTACGGAATTATATACGTGAATACTTGGGAATACGTTGGTCGGTGTGTCTGTCAGGTAAAGGCCTCTGACCAGATCCGTGAAAATGTTCTCCCGTGGGAATACCGTCGGGCGCAGGTTCTGGCCGTTCGGGTACAGATAGGAGATCACGAGGAACGCCGTCATTCCGATTCCCAGGTTGATAATCAGCTGATAATATTCTCTGCGGTTCTTGTTGCAGAGGCCGAAATAAAGGACAGACCATGCAATAAATCCAAACCACATAAAATAAGGAATCACAAAAAACTCACAGAACGGAATCATATCATCAAACGGAGTATGAATCAGATGATAACCTTTCGTAATGTGCGTTTCCAGATATTGAAAACATTTCAGATAGAAAATACCATAAACCACTACCGGAAGAAAATGCTTATATTTTTTTATTATCTTCATAGTTTCCCTCCACTTTTCTGACGAGGTTTTTCTCTTCAACCTGCTGAAATTATAGCACACCGAAAACCGAAGTCAATAAGCTTTATTATTTTTTAAGAAACAATTCATCGGTTTCTGAAAACCGTCCTTGGGATGGAAATGTTCAAAGATCGCCGCGTCGAATTTTTTCCGTGTCCGGTTATATACATGCTCATCTTTTACCGTCCATGCAAATGCCGGTGTCCGAAACAACATACGGTCGATCAGGAAGCCCGGGCAGTCGGCGTAGCGGTGGTCGTAGGCGATAAAATCCGGTTTCCCGATAAAATTCAGCATCAGATGACGCGCCATTATCCGCAGGATCAGATGCACCTTATCATCCTTTGAAAAACGGCCGGAAAGCTGGCCTCGCAGCGTCTGCGGCATGTGGCGGCGGCACCAGCGGAGGGCCAGGCTGTTGAAGGATTCCATGCAGAACATACCGGTGTACCCCTCCATCTCCTTCTGAAATCCCGCACAGACCGCCGTGGAAAGTCCCGGCATCTTGATTTCGATTAAAAGCGGCACGCGGCCGTCTACCGTCTGCAGTACCTCACGAAGCAGCGGAATCTTTTCCGTGCTGTCGCCCAAATGGAACTGCTGGAGTTCCTCATACGTATAATCGCTGATTTTTCCCTCGTTTCCACATATCCGCTTCATCGTGTCGTCGTGGAACACCACAATCCGGCCATCCTTTGTGATCTGAATATCCAGCTCGATGGCATATCCCTGCTCCGCCGCGCGGGCAAAAGCCGGAAGAGAATTCTCCGGAACTCCCTCCGCCGCGTTCCACAGACCGCGGTGCGCATAATTCCATTCCGCAAATTTCAGACATTCCTGCCGTCTCGATGTAGCCGGCAGAATGGAAAAGAAATAACCTGCTGCCAGGACGGCAAGCACTGCAAAAAATATGATCCAGAACATCATCTTTCCATCCCTTCTTTCACCCAGTCGCCCAAAAGGCGGAGACGCTCCGTTTCCAGTCCGATCCTTTCCTCCGTGCGGTGTCCGCCCGATTCTCCGTCCAGGTGGACCGGTTCCGCGCGGTCTGTCTGAAAGGAAAGGCTGCTGCACCGCTCCATATGTACCTCAGGAAATCCCGTGTGGCGTCCAAACAGCGCCATCGGCAGAAGATAGCTGACTTTCCATTTGGCAAGATTGGAAACCACCATCACGTCGAGCAGATCATCTGTCCCGTCCGCCTCCGGGCAGAAGCAGAAGCCGCCGCCCTCGTACGAAAAATTCATTGCCACTGCAAAAAGAACATTTTCAAACGAACGGTGTTCTCCGTTTTCCAGCGCTGCATCCAGCGTGAACGGTTCGAGATAAAAGAGCTGCCGCAGTGCAATCATCACATACGTAAGTTTTCCCAGATGCAGCCGGTTCAGCGTATTCTTGATTTTTGATGCCAGCGCCTCGTGGCAGATGCCTGCATCAAAACCGATGCCGGTGCTGACGAGAAATCTCCGCTTTTGGCTGCCAAGAAGCGCCGTTCCAATGTTGATCTCCTTTTCCTCCCCTTTCAGCACAGCTTCCAGCGCCTGCAGCGGATCGGAGGGAATTCCGGCACCGCGCGCAAAATCGTTGCCGCTTCCCGTTGGAATATAACCGAACTTTACATCCGACAGGCTGGTGATTCCATCGACCGCCTCATTCGCCGTACCGTCTCCGCCGATCGCCAGAAGGACATCATCGGGATTCCATACCCCTTTCGCGGTCAGCCGTGCTGCCGTCTCCCGTGCGCTTCCGTGATACTTTGTCGGATATACACGAAATTCCGTCCTGCGCCGCTCAAGCTCGCCCTCAATCACCGGCCACAGCTTCTCGCCGCGCCCCGACCGCGATTTTTTATTTACTATAATATGATACATCAAAGTCATACCTTCCTTTTTCTTCTGTAAAAAACCACTTCAAATCACCTGAATCATGTTCTTACGCAGCGAAACAGCAAGTGTTTCACTGCTGAGTGAACAGTAACCAAATCAGCCATATTGTAGCAGTTTTCCCCGCAAACCACAACTATCTTCACAAAATCTTAACTTGTTGCCGCCGTAAAAATTCCCGCACCCCTGTCTTTTCTTTCTTGACAGACCTTTTTGTTCTGCTAAAATAAAAAGTACCGCGGTTTCGTCCGCAGAACGTCACTCATTTCTGAGGAGGTTTTTATGAATTTTTACGATATGACACGCGCAGGGAGGATGATAAGATGAAGCTCTCCCCCGCTTTTCTCGCTTATAAACTAAGCAGCGCTTTTTCGGTTCTTGCACCGGAAAACCTGCCGCTCTCCGGCACACTGGAGCTGCCTGTTCTTTATCAGACAGGCTCCGCAGCCACTGCGCACCGGGTCTTTCTCTGCACAGAAGAACAGATCGGCTCTCTTTCCTCCCTCCCGGAAGAAAGCAGCTCCCTTTTTCTTCTCTGTACCGAAGAACTGCCGGAGGAACTTCCGGCTCCGGTTTCGATCGCCGTTAAGAGCAGCGTATCCGCTGTTTTTTCGTT
This sequence comes from Blautia sp. AF19-13LB, assembly GCF_003479105.1. NCBI lineage: Bacteria > Bacillati > Bacillota > Clostridia > Lachnospirales > Lachnospiraceae > Blautia > Blautia sp. AF19-13LB. The sequence goes on along the minus strand of NZ_QUGO01000015.1, from coordinate 60,493 downwards.
CCTGCAGGAGCTTTTCTGGACGTACGATTCCTGGCAGAAGGAGCTGATGCAGGCACGGCTCGACGGAAAATCGATCCAGCATCTTTTAAATCTCTCCCTGCCTGTTTTTGCCCACCCCCTGATGGTGGTCGGCATGGATTTTTCCATCATCGCCGCAGCGTCCGAAGAACCTTCCTTTTTTCCCGAGAAGGTGTTTGGCTCCCTCGATGCAACGCGCCCGCTTCTGCTCTCCTTGACAGAAAGCAGCGAATACGCGTCCGTCCGCGATCTCGATGGATGGTTCCGCTTTCCGGATCACGTAACGGGACTTGGTTCCCTCTGCGTCAACATCACGCAGCATGGTCAGAGCGCCTACCGCCTGCTGCTCCTCGACACGAAAAAGGATCTTTCTGATTCCGAAGGCTTTCTTCTTGAATTTCTTGCAGAAATGATCCATCACGCCTTCCTGCACAATGTGATGCAGAAAACCTCGCCGGCGCAGTCGCTTCACACCGTGCTGCTCCGTGCCCTCGACGACCGGATGGCCGACTATATTGCGGTCAGCCAGGCTCTCGATGCGCTCGGCTGGCATTCCCGCCACACCTACTGCTGCCTCTATCTGCAGCTCTCCGATATGGATCAGAAAAACCTGACGGCAAACTCGGTCTGCGCCTATCTGGAAAATATTCTGACCGGCTGCTCCGCGTTTCCGCACGGCGGCGGTATCGTTGCATTCTTTAACCTCACGCTGTCCGATTTTTCCATGACCGATCTGATGGAACGCATGGTGCACTTTGTGGAGGACAGTTCCTTAAATGCCGGCTTTTCGCGCTGCATGAACGGCCACATGAATCTGCGCCGCCAGTATATCCAGGCAAAAATCGCCCTGCAGTTCGGTACGCGAAAATATCCCGACAAACGGATGCATCCGTTCAACGATATCTCGTTTGACTACATCCTCGATCAGGCAACAAAAAAGCTCCCAGGCTACATGCTGTGCCATGAGAGACTTCTCTTTCTGCAGGAGCACGACGACAGCTCCGGCAGTGACTATATGCGGACGCTCCGCTGCTATCTGGACAACCACTGCAATGTCGTCCAGACAGCTCGTGAGCTTTTTATCCACCGCAGTACCCTGCTCTACCGCCTGGAAAAGATCAAGGAAATTTTAGAATCTGATCTTTCCAGCCCGGATGAAATTCTGTATCTGATGCTTTCGTTCCGTTTTATCGACCTCGAGAATGAAGAAGAAAACCGTTCTGGATCTTCGCAGCCAGAAAAGCACAGATAAAACCAACCGCAATTCCCGCCAGGACATCGGTCGGGAAATGCACAAACAGATACAGTCTGGAAAATGCAATCAGGCAGGCCAGAATCAGTGCGGCAGCTCCTTCTTTTTTGTGCATCACAAAAATAGAGACTGCCGCCGCAAACGAGGCTGCCGAATGGCCCGATGGGAAGGAATAGTCCTTCGGAGCGGCAACCAGCAGCTTTACCTGCTCGTCAATCCAGCACGGACGCGGGCGCGCTGCCAGCGGCTTTAACACCAGATTACATAAAATCAAATCTAAAATCAGCGCGATCGCCATTCTTACACCGCATTTCCGGTATTTCGGAAGGATTAAGAAAACGGCAGTCAGCGCAATCCAGATCCATCCCGCATTTCCAAGTGAAGTAATTCCCACCATCACCCGATCGAGCACTGCATTGTGAAGATGCTGCAGTGCATATAAAATTGAAAAATCCATTCTTACCCCTCTCTGTAAAAAATGGGCATTTTTCTGCTGTACATCTGCTGATCGGCGGCCGCCTCGTACAGAAATTCCGCCAGGGCCTCTCTCGAGTATCCAGGCCGGAACTGGCTGCCGTCCAGCGAAATACTGCAGTTCTGCCCTACCTTTTTCACTTTCCCGTCTCTTCCCGGACACGTCCGCACCAGTGTCCAGTTCAGATCGCTCCGTGCCAGAACCTGTCCCATCTTCTGCATATCTTTATAGACACCTGGCCAGAAAATCTGCATGAATTTCGTACTCATTCTCTGGTATTTGTCCTCGCAGTCTCCAAACGCATGAATGCAGACATGGCCTACCGTCACAAACCGCGTTTTTCCAAGCTGCTTCATGGCCGAGAGAATCATTGCGTTTCCATCAGCCAGCGGTGTCTCCTCTTCTTTTACATGTTTCACACGCATCGGAGTCAGCACGCTGATGACTGCATCCGCTTCCAGCAGTGCCTCCAGCACGCGTTCCCGGTTCTGAAGGCTTCCCTCAATCACGGTCAGATTTTTTCTCGGCCAGATCGCTTTTGCATCCGGCACGTAGGCGGTCACCTGTGCGCCGTGAAGAAGCGCCGTGTTGGTCACATACTGCCCAAGCAGTCCCCCCAGACTGAATATTGTAATTCTCATGAAATCCTCACTCTCATCTGTGTGTCTTTTGTATCCTCCGCAGATTTTTTGACACACTTTCCTAATGTTATCTCCTATTCTAACACACCGCCCGTATACGATACAATGAAATAAAACTAAAAAAAGTATAACCTTTTTCGTCCTTTCTTCATATCGTAAGTAGAACCGTATTTTCAGGAGCTTTGATCTTATGCCCTATACTATCGTAATCGATGCCGGACACGGGGGAAGTGATCCGGGCGCTGTCTATGAGGGACGCAGGGAAAAGGATGACAATCTTTCCCTCGCCATCGCGGTCGGCGAGCTTCTTTCCCGGCAGGGTGTCTCTGTCATTTATACCCGCACAACCGATGTTTATCAGACGCCGTTTGAAAAGGCGCAGATGGCCAATCAGGCGGATGCCGACTTTTTTATTTCTTTTCACCGGAATTCTTCGGAGGAACCGAACCAGTATACCGGCGTGGAAACGCTTGTCTATGACAACTCCGGCATCAAACAGACAATGGCAGAAAACATTAACGGCGCGCTCTCGGAGCTGGGATTCCGGAATCTCGGTGTCAAGGCACGGCCAGGGCTCGTTGTTCTGCGGCGGACGAAAATGCCGGCTCTTCTGATTGAAACCGGCTTTCTGAACAATGAGCAGGACAATACGCTCTACGATGAAAAGCTGGAAGAAATCGCCCGCGCCATCGCGGATGCAGTGCTTGGAACGCTGGATCTCGAGACGGTCACGGAGGCTGACCGGCGCGCTGCGGAAACGGAGGCCGCCCGTCCGTCCGTTTCAACAGCGGATACCGTCACTGCTTCCGCTTCGCCCCATCCCACGCCGCCGGAACAGGAAAATCCTTCCGATACACCGGAAACCTTCTACCGTGTCCAGACCGGCCTTTTCCGCATCCGCCAGAATGCCGACCGTATGCTTTACGACCTTCTCGACCAGGGCTATCCCGCTTTTCTTCTCGCCGAGGACGGCTTTTTCAAAGTCCAGGTCGGCGCTTACCGCCAGCTCGGAAATGCCATTCTGATGGAACGCCGCCTGCGCCGCGACGGCTATTCCACCCTGATTACCACCTGAGCGTCTGACGCATCAGTCGAAAAAAGAGCGTGCCGGAATTTTATTTTCCGGCACGCTCTCGTTCTCCTTATAACTTTTTCAGTTTTGCAAACGAAGCAAACATTTTCTTCGTACCAGCCTGGTCGAAGTTGACGGTAACTTCATAATCTCTTCCGCCGTCCACGATATCCGTGACAATGCCGACACCGAACTTGATATGGCGCACCGTATCTCCGATTTCGTAATCGAGTTTCGTCGCCTTCTGCGCGCTGAAGGTTTTCGCCTGCTGCGGCTTCTCGCGGAATGCCTGCTTCATCGCCGCATAGACGCTGCCTCTCGTAGGAATGTCCATCTTCGGTTTCCGGTCTTCGATCTCCCCGCGCTCCCGCTCCAGGGAAATCAGCTCCCGCGGAATCTCTTTGACAAAACGGGACATCTTGTTGTACTGCACTTCGCCGCGGATCATTCTCTGGCGCGCACACGTCAATGTCAGATGCTGCATCGCACGCGTGATGCCCACGTAGCAGAGACGGCGCTCCTCCTCCAGCTCCGACGGATCATCCCCGGTGATCGTCATGTAGCTTGGGAAAATGCCATCCTCCATGCCGGCAAGGAATACGTTCGGGAACTCCAGTCCTTTTGCGGAATGCAGTGTCATCAACAGCACGTAATCGCTCTCCTCATCCACCGAGTCGATATCAGACACCAGCGCAACCTCCTGCAGAAAACCACCGAGAGATGGCTGTTCGGCGCTCTCCTCATAATCCGCAATCTTTGAAATCAGCTCGTCGATGTTCTCGATGCGGGCTGCCGCTTCTTCGGTTCCCTCCGCCTGCAGATCTGCTACATAGCCGGTCTCCTCGATGATTTCATTCAGCAGCTCTTTGACCGACAGATAATCTGCTTTCGCGCGGAGTACCTGTAAAAAGGACGTGAAGGATTTAATCTTATTTAAAGACCGCATCAGCCCCGGCACATACTCGGCCTCGAGAAGCGCATCGTAGAAACGGATGCCCTGCTCTGCCTCCCAGTCCTGCACTTTGTTGATCGTCGCCGCTCCGATACCGCGCCGCGGAACGTTGATGATACGCAGTACCGCAAGGTCATCCTCCGGGTTCTCGATCACACGCAGATACGCCAGCAGATCCTTGATCTCGCGTCTCGCATAGAAGTTGACACCGCCCACGATTTTATATGGAACATTTGCAAGCAGCAGTTTCTCCTCAAAAAGGCGGGACTGTGCGTTGGTACGGTAGAGAATTGCATAATCACGGTACTTCTTTCCCTCCGTGCGGACGCCGCGCGTGATTTCTCCTGCCACGTACTCCGCCTCCTCAAAACCGCTCTGGAACTGCCGCAGATCGATCAGGTCACCCTCCGGATTCTCTGTCCACAGGCGTTTTGCTTTTCGTCCCTGGTTATTCGCAATCACTTCATTTGCCGCATTCAGAATATTCTGCGTGGAACGGTAATTCTGCTCCAGTTTAATGACCTTCGCATCCGGGAATACATGCTCAAAGCTCAGAATATTTTCAATATTCGCCCCGCGGAATTTGTAGATCGACTGGTCATCATCGCCGACAACGCAGAGATTGCGGTATTTTGCCGCCAGAAGGCTCACAAAGCGGAACTGAACCGTGTTGGTATCCTGATACTCATCGACCATGATATAGCGGAACTGCTCCTGATAATAATCGAGCACTTCCGGGAACTGCTGGAATAATTTTACGGTCTGTACCAGCAGATCATCGAAGTCCATTGCATTGTTTTTCTTTAACTCTGCCTGATACTCCGCATAAACTGCCGCATACTTCTGCAGCTTCCAGTCGATTCCCGCGTCAATCCGGTACTGGTCCGGCTCGATCATCTCATCCTTTGCGGACGAAATTGCCGCCATGATCGCACGGTCGCGGTACAGTTTCGGATCCATCTGGAGCCGTTTCATGATGTCCTTGATCAGCGATTTCTGGTCATCGGTATCGTAAATTGCAAAATTGTTGGCGTATCCCAGACGTTCAGCATGGCGGCGCAGAATCCGCACGCAGCTGGAATGGAAGGTGCTGACCCAGATCCGCTCCGATCCGTATCCCACGATTTTATCGACACGCTCACGCATTTCTCCGGCGGCCTTATTCGTAAAGGTGATCGCCATAATATTCCATGGATTGACGCCTTTGTCCCGGATCAGGGAGGCGATGCGGTGCGTCAGTACCCTCGTCTTTCCCGAACCGGCACCTGCAAGGATCAGAAGCGGCCCTTCGGTGTGCTCCACAGCTTCCATCTGCATCGGGTTTAATCCTGTTTCTGTCTGATTCATGTTCTTTCTCCTTCATCTGCTTCGAATCTTTTCACATGCATCTCAGTATATAACAAATCCGCCCCGGTTACAAGTAAGAACGAACATACGTTGCATTTTTATCATGGAAACTTTTTTTCGCAAAGTCCTTGCTATCTGGTATTAAAAACTATATAATGGGAACCGTGAGGTGATAACAAATGACGATAGACTCAGATAAAATTCTTCATGATTTACTGAATTCACTGGATTCTCTCGAAGGCATCCGCCCGGGGGAAATCCCGAACATTGCTTTATATATGGACCAGGTCACGACCTTTATGGACGCACAGCTCGCTTCTTCGCGCCGTTTCGAGTCCGATAAGGTTCTGACAAAAACAATGATCAACAACTATGCAAAAAACAAGCTGCTCCCGCCGCCGGTCAAAAAGAAATATTCGCCGGAGCACATGATGCTTCTGGTTTTTATTTACTACTTTAAAAACATCCTCTCGATCACGGATATCCAGACACTGCTCGCCCCGATCACCGATCGGTATTTCGGCACGGAGAGCGGCTTTTCCATCCAAGATATCTACGACGAAATTTTCCAGATGGAAAAAGAAGAAATTGCATCCGTAAAAGAAGATCTTCTGAAAAAAGCGGATGTATCCAAATCCATGTTCGGCAGCTCACCGGAGGAGGACCGGGAATTTCTCCAGCTCTTTTCGTTTATCTGTCTGCTGAGTTTCGATGTCTATCTGAAAAAACAGATGATCGAGCACATGGTGGATGAACTGGCATCCCTCGCGGCGCCTTCTGATCCGAAAAAGAAAAATTAAGAACAAACGTGTAAAATCAAAAAAGACGGCTGCGTTGGAATCGCACCGTCTTTTTTGATTTTACACATTTTCTTTCTTTTCCATCCGTTCAAACACCATCTCATATCCGTCGTTTCCATAGCTTAAGGAACGGTTCACGCGGCTGATCGTCGCCGTGGATGCTCCCGTCTTTTCGGAGATTTCCAGATACGTTCTCTTCTCCCGCAGCATTTTCGCCACTTCAAACCGCTGCGACAGCGAAAGCAGTTCATTGATGGTGCATACATCCTCAAAAAAAGTATAGCATTCTTCCTTATTCTTCAGACACAAAATTGCCTCAAAAAGCTGGTCTACTGCTTCTGAATGAAGTTTCTTGTTCATTTCAAGCCCTCCTGTACGAAAATTAAGTCCCCATCTCATTCTTATAACTTGGAATACTACCATTTTAGCACAGTAAAGTGTGAAATACAAGTCCTTTTATCCCTGCATCAGCAAAGCCTGTACCATCGACTCCCGCTGTCTGCGGTAATCGCTCGGCGAACAGGCCTTTACCGTCTTGAAGGTACGGTTGAAGGCACTTAAAGAAGAGAATCCGGAATTCATCGCCACATCCGTGATACTCATCTTTTTGTCATACAGAAGCTCCTCTGCGCGTTTGACGCGTTTAGAATTGAGGTACTCATAGAATGTCATGTTCATGTACTGCTTGAAAATTCTGGTAAAGTGGAACTTGGAAAATCCGCTGACCGCAGCTACTTCCTCGAGAGAAAGATTCTCCATGTAATGGACATTGATATAACGGCAGACGCTTAAAACAGCCTCTATATATTCCTGCTGCTTCATTGCCCCGAACGTATTCTGCGCGTTGGCATCCGAAAAGCCCTTGCGGCCAAACTCTGAAAAAAGCTCTTTGAGGCCGGTGCAGATTCTGTGCGTCATCACTGCGCCCTCATTATCGTATTCCCGCACCAGTTCCAGAATCTGGCTGCGTAGAAACAGATAGAAGGGATCTTCCTCATCCTCTTTTTTGAAGTAGATGGCCGGAAGCCGCAGGAAAATCGTTTCCATTTCTTCCTGATTCTCCACACAGCCCGGTTCCACCAGCATGACAATCCGTTCTCCCTGGGATACGAATCTCATTCCGTGTACAACGCCGGAATTGATCATAATGATGTCGCCCTCTTTGAGATTATAGCTGTCTTTTCCGACAACAACCTCATATTCGCCTCTGGTCGGCATGATAATTTCAATTGCGGTATGCCAGTGCTCCGGATAGCCTTCTGTCACGGTGTTGTGAAAGATTTCAAACGCCGGCGGGTTTGCTGCATTCCGGTCAAATGTTTTCCCATGTTCCACTTTCTTCATCTTATTTCTTACCTCTTTTTATTGCAGCAGCTCTGTAAACAGATCTTTTACGGTCGGATAAATCTTTGCAAATTTCTGATACTGGCGCTCATATTTCTCAACCAGTTCCGGTTCCGGCTCGATGGTCTCTGTCACACGAACAATTTTTTCTGCCGCCTCTTCTACGGATGAAAAGACACCGCAGGCAACGGCTGCCAGCATGGCTCCGCCAAGTGCCGGGCCTTCCTCGGACTCAATACGGTCCACTTTGATGTTCAGCACGTTTGCGATCATGCGTCTCCACAGCGGGCTCTTTGCACCGCCTCCGCAGATTTTCGTTCTCTCGATCTGGATACCGAGGGATTTTGCTACCTCAAAGGAATCGCGGATCGCAAAGGCAACGCCCTCGAGAACAGCCTGGGTCATATCCTCTCTTGTGGTGTCCATGGTCAGGCCGATGAAGGTTCCTCTTGCATCCGGGTTGTTGTGCGGGGAACGCTCGCCCATCAGATACGGCAGGAAGAAGACATTATTCTTGCCAAGTTTTGTGATGTTCTCCTGCTCTTTTGTATATTCTTTTGTGCGGATGATTTCATCCATCCACCATTTGTTGCAGGAAGCTGCACTCAGCATGCATCCCATCAGGTGATAGTGGCCGTCTGCGTGTGCGAATGCGTGCAGGGCATTGTGGCTGTCTACGCCGAATTTGTTGCTGGAAATGAATACGGTTCCGCTTGTACCAAGGGAAACGTTGCACATGCCGTCGCCTACGGTTCCGGTTCCGACTGCGGCTGCTGCGTTGTCTCCGGCTCCTGCTACAACTTTACAGGTCTCCGGCAGTCCAAGTTCTGCTGCTACTTCCGGTTTTAAGGTTCCGACAGCGTCAAAGCTCTCATGGAGCTCCGGCAGCATCTCCAGGGAAATACCGCAGATTTCTGCCATCTCTTTGGACCAGCATTTGTTCTTGACATCCATCAGAAGCATGCCCGATGCATCGGAGTAGTCGCTTACGAATGCGCCGGAGAGACGGTATGCCAGGTAATCTTTTGGAAGCATGATTTTGCAGATTTTTGCGAAGTTATCCGGCTCATTTTCTTTCACCCAGAGAATCTTCGGTGCGGTAAAGCCTGCAAATGCAATGTTTGCGGTGTACTCGGAGAGTTTTTCTTTTCCGATTACGGTGTTCAGATAATCGGTCTGTTTTGCGGTACGGCCGTCGTTCCAGAGGATCGCCGGGCGGATGACGTTATCGTTCTCATCCAGGATGACAAGGCCATGCATCTGGCCGCCGAAGCTGATGCCGGCTACCTGGGATTTGTCTACGTCTTTTACCAGCTCGCGGATTCCCTCTTTGCTCTGCTCCCACCAGTCTTCCGGTTTCTGCTCAGACCAGCCTGGATGCGGGAAATACAGCGGATACTCTCTCGATACAATATTTACAATTTTGCCTTCCTCGTCCATCAGAAGCAGTTTGACAGCGGAAGTACCAAGGTCAACACCAATAAAATACATGTCGAATCTCCTTTTTCTACTCTTTTTCAAAAAGGGCGGCAGCAGACCTAGATCTCTGCTCCGCCCTTTTGCTTATGCGTTACTGCATATCTTTCTTATTTTTCAGTGATTCTTCCGGAACGGATTAGCCCCACGGATTCTCTGTCGGGTAACGAACACCCTTCGGCTGGTTGTAACCGATCTCATCTACTTCAACACCGAGCATTTTGAATACTTCGAATAACGGTTTTCCGAAGTGTCCGAATGCTACTGCGCCGTGATGCGGATAGTTTTTCTCTACCAGTACGTGGCGGTAGAATCTGCCCATCTCCGGAATAGCGAAGATACCGATGCTTCCGAAGGAACGTGTTGCTACAGGAAGAACCTCGCCCTCTGCGATGTATCCGCGCAGTTTTGCGTCAGATGTGCTCTGCAGACGATAGAAGGTGATGTCTCCAGGAACGATATCTCCCTCGAGGGTACCCTGTGTTACTTCTTCCGGAAGGGTTCTTGCCATGATCATCTGATATTTCATAGAGCAGAATGCCAGTTTGGTGGAAGCGGTATTTCCGCAGTGGAATCCCATGAAGGTATCTTTTAAGGTGTAATCAAATTTGCCTTTGATTTCGCTCTCATACATATCCTTCGGAACGGTGTTGTTGATGTCGAGGAGTGTTACGGTGTCTTTTGATACAACGGTTCCGATGAACTCGGACAGTGTTCCGTAGATATCTACCTCACAGGATACCGGGATGCCCATCTTGGTCAGACGGCTGTTGACATAGCAAGGAACGAATCCGAACTGTGTCTGGAATGCCGGCCAGCATTTTCCGGTCAGGGTTACGTATTTTCTGGAGCCTTTGTGTGCTTCGATCCAGTCTAACAAGGTGATCTCGTACTGAGCCAGTTTCGGCAGGATTTCCGGTTTCAGGTTTCCTTCGCCGAGCTCTTTTGCCATATCTTCTACGACTGCCGGGATTCTCTCGTCGCCTGCGTGTTTGTTGAATGCTTCAAACAGGTCAAGCTCGGAGTTCTCTTCGATTTCTACGCCGAGGTTGTACAGCTGTTTGATCGGTGCGTTACATGCCAGGAAGTTGGTCGGACGCGGTCCGAAGCTGATGATTTTCAGGTTCTTAACAGCTACAACTGCAGTTGCAACCGGTACGAAATCTTTGATCATGGCTGCTACGTCTTCTGCATCGCCAACCGGGTACTCCGGAATGTATGCGTGCAGGTTGCGCAGTTTCAGGTTGTAGCTTGCGTTCAGAACGCCGCAGTATGCATCGCCGCGTCCGCCTACAAGGTCGTCGCCGGTCTCTTCTGCTGCTGCTACTACCATGCAAGGTCCGTCGAAGTATTTTACAAGCAGGGTTTCCTCGGTCTCCGGTCCGAAGTTTCCAAGGTATACAACAAGTGCATCACACTCTGCTTTTTTCAGGTCTTCGAGTGCGTTCATCATGTCGATTTCATTCTCGACGATGATTGGACATTCGTAGATTTCTCCGTCGTATGCTTTTACGACTGCTTTTCTTCTGTTCTCGGAAAGGCTGTTCGGGAAGCAGTCACGGCTTACTGCAACGATACCTAATTTGATTTCCGGTGTATTGTTGATCATTTTTGAAGATCCTCCTTTTTTTGGTTTTCTTGGTTTTTGGTTTCTTTTTATGTTCAGAACTGCTCTTTTGGGGCAGTGTTTCTGATTTCTGGTTTTGTCTCTGGTTTTATTTTACCGAGAGGTTTTCTCCTTTGATGCCTGCTACGCTTCCAGCGATGTTTGCATCCGGGTGGCTTAAGAGCCATTTGTTTCTGGCGAAGAGCAGGTCGTCTTCCGGGGTGTGTTTTTCTTCCAGGGTGATGTCGGTATTGGTTCCTTTTGGAAGGACTACGACGCATTTGAAGCCGCTGGCTGCCACGTTGCATGGTGCGTAGTGGAGGGTGGTTGCGTAGACTTCAATGGTGGTTCCGGCCGGGATTAAGAAGGCCTCCATTTTGGATGAGTCGTAGGTGTGGTCTTCGGTGATGTCCTGTTCTTTTCCGAGGATCAGGATCAGGTCGGTTACGGCGATGTTGATTTCGCTGTCGCGGTGGTATTCTACGGCGTTCAGTAAATGGTTGTGGCCGTTGCAGTAGCCGATCTGGATCGGCATGCCGCCGTAGAGGCTGTCGGATACGGACTGGGCGCTTTTGCAGGCTTCGAGGCTTTCAATGGAAGGCTCGTAGACTACGTCGTCGGGACATGGGGTCTCGGACATGGCGGTGATGATGTCGCTGACGTCGAGGTCTTTGATGACTTTGCCGTACTGGCGGAATGCTTCGTCTGTTACTTTCAGAATCTGCATTGTGTTGGTGCTCCTTTCGTACAATTAGTTTAATGATTGAACTAATTGTAATATAGCACTTGTATGTACTTCTTGTCAACATGTATTTGGATGAAAAAACGGGTAGGTTGACAAATAAGGGGGAGGTTGGTATACTTTAATACGTTAAAATAATAAGACGCTAGGGGAGCCTTTGGCTGAGAACGTGGGACAGGGATAAGCTCACGGACCCTCACTACCTGAACGGGATAATTCCTGCGTAGGGAAGCTGGAACGTGGTTTCGGAGGTGATTCGGGACTGTGTTTTTATGTGAGCCCCTCCAAGCGGAATGCGAAGGAGGTTTTTTTATGAGTTTTTTTGTTACTGCTGACGGCGGACTGACGACGGCCGGTTATGTTGGATGCGTGGTGCTGATGGTGGCGCTGGTGGTGATTGCTTCGGTTCTTTCTGCTCAGAAGAGTAAGGGGACGGGAATGGATGCAAGGAAGCTGGCGTTTTGTGCGATGGGGATGGCGCTGGCGTTTGTGACTTCGTATGTGAAGGTGTTTGAGCTGCCGTACGGGGGATCGGTTACGTTGTTTTCGATGCTGTTTATTGTGCTGATTGCGAACTGGTATGGGGCGAAGACGGGTATTCTCGTTGGTTTTGCTTATGGACTGCTGCAGTTTATCCAGGGGCCGTATGTGCTGTCGCTGTTCCAGGTGTGCTGTGATTATGTGTTTGCGTTTGCGGCGCTGGGTGTGGCCGGATTCTTTGGAAAGAAGAAAAACGGGCTGCTGATCGGGTATATTGTAGCTGTGCTGGCGAGGGGATTTTTCCATACGTTAGGCGGGTATCTGTACTGGATGGATTATATGCCGGAGAATTTCCCGCAGTCTTTAAAGGCGCTGTATCCGATTATTTACAACTACAGCTATCTGCTGGCTGAAGGTGTGCTGACGGTGATTCTGATCTCGCTGCCGCCGGTGAAGAAAGCACTGCAGACGGTTGCAAGAACAGCACATGGTGCAAATTAAATAGAATTACGTGAAAAAATCCGGGAACGCATGATTTTGCGTTTCCGGATTTTTTACGTGGATATCAAAATTTACTGAGCACTCTCCTCTGCGGCTGTGTCGGCGGCGGAGCTCATGGGGGTGATGACGATGTTTTCTACGCCGATTCCGGTTTTGCGGGTTACGATGTCTTCGATCTGGGCACGCTGTTCCTCGGTTACTTCTTTCATCGGAACGACGATGTCGGCGGTTTCGCCGGTCAGGTTTACAACGACGTCGGTGAAGCCTTTGGCTTCGAGGAGGAGTTCAGTTGCTGACTCTTTTTCTACGAGTTCCGTCATTTCCACCATGCTCTGGACAGCGCTCTGGCGCTCGGTTTCGGAGAGGTTGGTATTGTTGATGATTTCATTTAAGGTGTCTTTGTTCTGGGAACGGATCTGTTCGCGGTCGATTCTGGCCTGGGCCATGTATGTAGATGCCCCGGCAAGGACTGCCTCTCCCGGCGTTTCGGTGACGGTCCGCGACGAGTCCCCTGCTGTGCCGGCATCCACCTCGTCGGTGATGTCGGTGTCCAGGCTGGAGATGTCTTTTAAAACGGTGCTGGCATCCGCCGTGGTTCCGTCTGCCTTCTCCTTCGTGGACAGGGTACTGTCAGCATAGTTGATGTATCCGGCGACGGCAATCATGATCGCAAGGGCGGTGATGATGACCTGATTTTTCCGGAATTTTTTCTTTTTCCCGGCCGTCTTTTTCGGCGATGGTGTCTCTGCCATTTTCTCAGGTGCATTCATTTCCTGTTCTAATTTTTCCACGCATTTGACTCCTTTACTTCATTTTGACTACTTTAATCTTATTTGCGCCCACCTGAAATAATGCCATCACGGCCTCCTGAATCTCCTGTATCGTCACCGGGTTTCCCCCGCCTTCTGCGATAACGAGCACGCCGCGCACCGCCGGGTACTCCTCGGAAACCACATACGGTGTCTCGGCTCCGTTCTGTGTCTTTTCATAGACAGTTGCCTCATCCTGCGACGAGGATGTAACGCTTCCGGTCTCCTCTCCCTTCTTGTTTTCCTCCGTTGTGCTCCGCGTTGGGACATCTTTTTCCACAATCTTTTTTCCTGTGGATTCCAGCGTCACCACGACGTGCACTGCGCCCACACCGTCCATCTGGGAAAGTGCGTCACAAAGGCGCTGTTCCATCTCCTCCTGCACCGAAAGTCCCGCATCCCCCGCCGGACGCGCAGCCGTCTCCTGCGGCTGTTCTGTCTCCTCACTGGTCTTTTTTGTTCCCGTCGGCAGCAGCAGGACAACGCCGATTGCCGCCAGCAGGAAGTACAGCATCCACTGCTCCTTTTTCTGTTTCCGGAAAAACGCCGCTGCCTTTTCCCTCATAGGCCTATTCCGAAATCTCTACCATAATATGCGCCGGATCGGTTCCGTAGACCTCACTTAAAACACTTTTGATCTCTGTCAGCTTTTCATCGAGCATTTCCCGCTGTTTTTTCTGTTCTTCGCGGTAAATGCTCGTCTGCCGCATCGGCGCTTCAATGCGGATCTCTTTTGCCTCACCGGTGTTTCCCGGCTCCAGCGTTACCGAAACGGCTGCCCCCGGAATGCCGCTCTCTGACAGATACATCCGGATCTGGCGCTCCGTCTCTTTTTCCCAGGCGCCCACGTAATACTGTTTTTCAAAGCTTTCTGCACGAATCTGTACATTTTCCATTGCTGCTGCCTCCTCTTCCAGCGTCAGACGGTCGAGCGTCTGCGCCATTTTCTGCTCCAAACCTCCCGCTTTTAGCACGGGCTGGAAAAAAATCAGTACCATCACAATTCCAAGAAAAAACTGAACCGGCTTCTTGTCCTCCTTCTCCGGGATCAGGTTCAGCACAGTTGTCATAAAAATCAGAAAAATTGAAATATTCTTAAGCCACTGCAGAATCTCTTCTACCATGCCGCCTCCCGCCGCTGCCTGCCCAACTACACGCTAGAGCATGTTTGAAAAATCATTTCCGCAATCTGCAAGCCCCAGTTTGCGAAAAGCCTTTTTCAGACACGCTCTAGGAAAAAGTTCCCGCCAGGATTGCAATCGTCAGCAAAAACAGGACTTCTACGGTCAGAAGGAGACGCAGAAGCATCGCATATCCTTTTCCTGCCGCCGCAAGACATCCCGCGATCCGCTTGTCCGAGACGGGCTGCGCCGCCGCGGCGAGAAGGCGGAAGGAAAGACCCGAAACGAGAAGCTGAACGGCGGGAACCATGCCTGCTGCGAGCAGTACCAGCATTGCCGTCACGCCAAAGCAGTTGCGGATCAGCACCGCGGAGCCTGCCACCAACTCGGTTACAGCATTCACCGCATTTCCGATGCCGGGAATCATTCCGGCAGTCCGCCAGAGTGCCATCTGCCGCAGGGAATCGAGCGCCGGTGCGATCAGATTCCGGATCATCTGCATTCCCACAAGTACGCCGAGCGACGATTTTAAAAGGCCGTTCACGCAGGTTTCCAGCAGCTCTGTCATATGGGACAAAATCTCCTCGCCGGAAAGATCGTTTACAAGGGCGATGAGCAGATAGATATGGATCATCGGGAGGACGAGGGCGAGCAGAAGCTTTTCGACAGCCAGAATCACTAGAAGGAGCATCTGATAAAACATCACGGCTGATGATGCACCACCGGCGGCCGCGGCCGCCAGATAGTAGGATGGCGTCAGAATCCGCATAAAAGCGACCAGCGATGTGATGACAGCTTTCAGGTTTTCCCCGCTCGACTGGAAATTTTTCAGAATCAGTGCAAGCGCAAGCAGATAGACCATATAAAAACTGGCGTCCCTGACCTGTTTTCCTTCAAAGAGAGAGGAAAAACTGCCGAGCACCGCGCCTGCCAGAACGAGGAGAAACAGCTCCTTCATCAGCCCCTTCTGCGCAAGGAATGCTGTTTTGGCACAGGAGAGAACGGCATTTCCGGCACGGAAAATGCGGAAGGGATCGCCATCCTGCAAAAGAGAACGCACCGTACCGGCAAAAGAAAACTGCTGGCTGGACAGCAGGCTGTCCACTTCCTGCTGGATTGCATCGAAGTCGAGTTCTGCAAGAAGTTCGTCCTGCGCTGCTGCTGCCTGATCCGTTTCGGTATCCGCTGCTTCGATTTTCTGCGTTCTTCCCGTTCCGAAAATGAGACACAGAAAAAGCAGCGCCATGCCCCATCCGGCTTTTTTACAGAAAATCATGAACCGTTTCCAGCAGAGCGAGCAGCACTGGCATACTGACGGCAAGGACCGCCAGGCGGGCGAACAGTTCAATCTGCCCTGCAATGGAAGAATAGCCCGCATCCTTACAGATCCCGGCGGAAAACTGCCCCACATACGTGATCCCAAGCATTTTCAGCAGCGTATTCAGATACGATGAGTCCACCGGGAGATACGATTTCATTTGTGCGAGCATGCCGAGCAGATACTGCATTTTTCCGACGGTCCCGGCAAGAATGCAGAGGCCGGCACCGACCGTCACAAGAAGGGCAAATTCCGGCTTTGCTCCCTTTACTGTGATTCCAAGCAGCACGCCCGCCGTGCCAAGCGCAGCGATCCGAAGTATATCCATATGATCCCCTCCGTTTTTTCTCCCTGCTCTTAAATTGTAAACAGTTGTTTGATGTCCTCAAACAGCGCGGAAATATAGGGAAGAATCCAGAACAGCACCAGCACAAGACCGGCAAGGCTTGCAAGAAATGCCTGTTCTTCCCGGCCGCTGTGTTTTAATACCTGGCACAGGACCGATACCAGAATCCCGACTGCCCCGATTTTAAATAGAATCCCGACCTCCACGCCTGCTCCTCCGTTTTCAGACACGCCCTAAACCAGAATCAAAAATAAAAAAAGGCCTCCCATGATTCCAAGACTCTGACAGAGCCTCTTCCTTTCCGGCAATCCTTTCTGCAGTTCCGCGATCCGCTGCACAAGGCGTGCCTCATACCGGTCCAGATTCGCCTTCTGCATGGCGCGGTCCCCGGTTCCAAGGCTGCATCCGGCCTCCTGCAGCTCTTCTTTTTCTTCTTTTGTAAGGCGTGTGTCCGCCAGGTGGACTGCCGTATTCTCTTCCAGAATCGCCGGCAGTGTCTTTCCGTCCGGGCGGCGCATATCCTCGGAAATATCCTGTAAAAAATCCCGGTACGGATCCCGCATCCGCCTTCCCGTCTCCCAGAACGCATCCGGCAGCGGGGAAGCCGCCGTCACAATCTCTCCACGCAGATACTGGATAATTTTCTGCAGTGTTTCCAGATCTTTCACATGAGCCGACAGCGCCGCACTCTTTGCAAAGCCGATCCCGACGCAGGCAAGAGAAGCCGCCAGTAAAACTGCAAGCCGCATCACAAAAACGCCTCCCTTCGGTACAGTGTCGTTCCTCTTCCGTCAAAAATAGCCTGTACGCTTCCGGCGTGGGGTTTCGCATCCAGCACGATGTACCGCTCGAAAACGTGGGATTCCACGAGGCGGTTCAGGAGAGGCTTCTGCTTCATATCCTCCATGGAATTGCCATGCACGGTCGCGAGCAGCTTGCACCCGCAGTTAACGACGGACTCGATCGCACGGATGTCCTCGCCCGTTCCGATCTCATCGACTGCCACCACATCGGGCGACATGGCGCGGATCAGCATCATCATGCCCTCCGCCTTCGGACAGCAGTCGAGCACATCGGTGCGGATGCCGACATCATTCTGCGCAACGCCGAGATAGCAGCCTGCGATCTCGCTCCGTTCATCGACCACACCGACGGTCAGCCCCGGATACGGCGACTCCCCGTCCGAAATCTGGCGGATGATATCGCGCAGCATCGTCGTTTTGCCGCAGCCGGGTGCGGAGACAATCAGGGTGTGCAGGAAACGGCCGTCTTCCCAAAGGTACGGCATCACTCGGTCCGCGCAGCCCTTTTTCTCATGAGCAACCCGCACGTTGATGCAGGATATATGACTGATGCCTTTCACCTTTTCCCCTTCGATTACCGTCTTTCCGGCAATGCCGATCCGGTGGCCGCCCTCCACGGTCAGAAAACCCTGCCGCAGTTCATCCTCGTAGGCGTAGAGGGAAAAACTTCCTATGTAATCCATCGTATCGCGGATATCCGTCGGTGAGACGGGATAACCTTTCTCCCACTCCCCGGTCAGTGCTCCGTCCGGGGTCAGAAAGTACTCCTGATCCTTTGCGACCACCAGAAGCGGCGCGCCGGTCCGCAGACGGATTTCCTGCAGGTCATCGGCCAGCAGATCTGTGTTTTTCAGAATTTTCCGTATATTCGCAGAAAACAGGCGCAAAAGTTCCCTTTGCTCCTGTTTTTTCTCTGGCGTAACAATATCCTTTTGTCTTCCTGTCCTTTTCATCTTCACCACCTCTTATCGTTATATATATGAGATGGCGGGACAGGTTATGCACGGTTTTTATGGTTCTATTCTTTTCATGCAGATTTTCACGGGCTCCGCTGCCCAGACGGCGCCTTCATATCCTTTCTCCGGACTGAAATGCGTGCAGAGGCCCTCTTTCTTTTCCGTTCCAAGAGAACCCGAAAGACCGGTTCCCCTCCACTTGCCGTAGCTCTCCTCCTCGGTCCAGATCCGGAAAAACAGCGTTTCAGCATTCTCCACTGCGGCAAGGCGTTTCTGGTCTTCGGCGGAAAAATACCGTTCTGCCATGCGCTCCCAGGCAGCGCGGCGGTGCTGCTGCAGATCCATGCCGATCGGAATGGAAGCAAAAGCGCAGGCAGCGTATTCCCCCGAATGAGAAATATTAAAACAGATCTGCGGATGCCCCGGCAGGTACGGTTTTCCGTGCGCATTCCGTTCGATCGTTATCTTTTCTCCATCCAGCCCATACTGTTCCTTCATTCCCATCCGGAACAGCTCCCATCCGCACTGCGAGAGTTCCCGTTCCAGCTCTTTTTTTTCGCCCTCCGGCTGCGTAATTTTTTTCAGATAAACTACCGTCTCCTGCATTCTGCTTCTCCCTCTTCATAGAAAAAGAGACCGCGAAGCCTTTCAACTTTCGGCTCCCCGGTCTCTTCTCGAAAATTCTTTCTTATGCGTTTTTACCGCAGCAGTATTTGTATTTCTTTCCGCTTCCGCACGGGCATGGATCGTTTCTTCCGATTTTTTTGCCTTTGATTACAGTGCCGGATTTTTTCTGCTCCATGTAAAGCGTTTTCTTCTGCTCTTCTGTGAAGATCTCATCCCACATCGGCAGGTTGTACAGCCAGTCTGCTTTTGCGTCTACCATGTTTTTGTACAGAAGCTCTTTATCGTAAGCCAGTGTAACAACGGTATCCTCTTCCATCTCCTCGATCGGGTTCGGGATCACAAGGCTGTCGTTGATGCCGTCCAGGAAACCAACCATGGTCATAACGTCCACTTTGTATTTCTCTGCCAGCTCTTTTACGGTTCCTTTTACCACTTCATCCGGGTTGGAAAGAAGCTGCTCGTAAATGTTTTTCTCAATCAGGAAATAATTGGTCCAGAACTGCTGGAGCTGTTTTTTGTCTGCTTCCTGATTATAGGCGATATCACGCCAATTCTGTAATAAACTCATGTTATTATCCATCCTTTATCTGTTTCTCTGAGCGCGTTTTTTCGCGCCGTCCCCTAGCGGGATTCCGGTTTTTGTAACACGCTTTAGTATATCGGAAAGTCCGCAGAAAATCAACCTTTTTCTTCTTCCTGCTCCAGAATCGGGATTCTGGTATCGCCGAGCGGAATTCCTCTGTGTTCCACCGATGTAGAGAACACGATCTGCGTCTTCGTTCTTCCAAAATGCTGAAGCTGGCCGATAAACTGATCCAGCTCAGATGTTGTGTGGAACACAACCTCCATCAGCATCGAATAGTCGCCGGTCACGCAGTTGCACTCGATCACATTCGGGCAGTCGGTGATGTACGGATAGAATTCCTTTTTCCGCACCGGCTCAACCTCCAGATTGATGAATGCCTTGATCCGATAGTCGAAAACCTCCGGGTTCACACTCGCACGGTAGCCGGTGATCACCCCGTCCTTTTCCAGGCGGTCGATTCTCGCCGAAACCGTCGGCGAAGTGAGACTTACCTTGTCTGCAATACTTTTGAGCGGAAGCCTTGCATCTTCCTGCAGCAGTTCCACAATTTTCCGGTCTGCTGTATCCAGTTCACGTTTCATTCCCTCTCCTTACGTTCCTCCTGCTCTCCTTTTTCTTTCGGAGGCAGTTTCTTTACCACCGTATTTTCCACGCGGTGTTCTTTGACCCGCATGACCTTGATCCAGAGATCGTCGGTCTCGAGTTCAAACTGGCTGCCGTCATCCGGAACCGCACCGAGTTCGCCGAAAATGTAGCCGCCGAACGTTTCATATTCATCGACCGGCAGTTTGATCTTCAGTTCCTCCGCCACATCATCCAACGAGGCACTTCCCATGATTTTCCAGGTGTCTGTGGAAATCAGCTCAATTTCCGATGGCTGCCCGATCTCCGCCTCATCATTCAAGTCCCCGACAAGCTGCTCGATCAGGTTACGCACGGTGATAATTCCATCCATGCCGCCGTACTCATCCAGAACCACGGCAAAATAGTTGCCGGTCTTTTTCATGTTCTGGAACAGCGTGGCAGCCTTGATGTTTTCAGGAACAAAATAAGGCTGTTTGATTGCTTCTTTCATGACATGATCGCGGTCCTTGGTGCGAAGCCGGAAATAATCCTTGGCGTCCAGAACGCCGATGATATCGTCCACAGTTTCACCACAGACCGGGTAATAAGAATGGCGGCTTTCATGGATCAGCTGCTCCCACTCCTCCATCGAGTCTTCCAGCCACAGAAGATCTACATCGGTTCTGTGGACGCAGATTTCATCAATGGTCAGATCATCGAACTCAAATACGTTCTGAATCATATCTTTTTCTTCATTGTCGATCGCGCCTTTTTCGCTGCCGGCATCTACCATCATCCGGATTTCTTCCTCCGTCACCTGATCGTCGTCCTCATCCGGATCGATCCCCAGAAGGCGCAGGATACCGTTTGTCGATGCAGTCAGCAGCCACACAAGCGGTGCAAACACTTTCGAAGCACCGCTTACAAGACCGGAAATCCCGAGCGCAATCTGCTCAGCCTTCTGCATTGCAATCCTTTTCGGCACCAGTTCGCCAAAGATCAGGGTGATATAAGATAAAAGCAGCGTAATCAGCACAACGGCAATCGCATCCAGTGTCTTTTCCGGAATCTTCATACCCGCGTCCACAAGAGCAGAAACGATTCGATCCGAAAAATTTTCTGCTGCAAAGGCACTTCCGAGAAAACCGGACAGAGTGATGACCACCTGTATCGTTGCAAGAAAACGGGATGGCTGTTCCGTCAGATGAAACAGCTTCGCCGCTCTTTTGTTTCCCTCCTGTGCCATTTTTTCCAGTTTAGCGTCGTTGCAGGAGACCACAGCGATCTCCGCGCAGGCAAATACCGCATTGACCGCTATCAATACGACCTGCAAAAGAATACTGCCGACTATGTCACTGTCCAAACGTTTCAAACCTCCTCAATATTATTTATGCGTTTTTCAAAAATGCCACATAGGCCTTCTTGGCCTCGTAAACATCTGCTTTGCTGGTTACTTCCCATGGAGCATGCATGCTGAGAACCGGTACACCGGAATCAATCACTTCCATACCGTACAGAGACATGATGTAGGCGATGGTTCCGCCGCCTCCGACATCAACTTTACCAAGCTCTGCTGTCTGCCAATTTACTTTTGCATCATCAAAGATAGCGCGAAGAGCTCCGACGTACTCTGCATTGGCATCGTTTGAGCCGCTCTTTCCGCCTGCTCCTGTAAATTTGTTAATTACGATACCTTTTCCGAAAAATGCAGCGTTTTTCTTCTCAAATGCTGCTGCATACAGCGGATCAAATGCTGCGCTGACATCAGAAGAGAGCATTCTGGAGGAAGCAAGGCATCTTCGAAGGGCCAGTTCTGTTCCCTCGCCTGCAAGTGCAAGCAGCTCTGCCATGGTGTTCTCGAAGAAATGAGACTGCATACCGGTTGCGCCGACGCTTCCGATCTCCTCTTTGTCTACGAGCAGGCAGCAGGATGTCTTCTCCGGTGCTTCCACCTCGAGCATTGCGACAAGAGAAGTGTATGCGCATACACGGTCATCCTGGCCGTATGCAAGAATCATGCTGGCATCCATACCAAGCTCACGCGCTTTTCCTGCCGGTACAATTTCAAGCTCTGCGGAGAGGAAATCCTCTTCTTCGATGCCATACTTGTCGTTTAAGAGCTTTAAGGTCATGGCTTTCACTGCATCTTTCTCTGTTCCTTCCAGCGGCTGGCTTCCGATCAGAAGATCGAGGTTCTCGCCCTCTACTACCGTACTTGCCGGTTTGGTCTGCTGCTCTCTGGAAAGGTGAATCAGAAGATCTGTCACACAGAATACCGGATCGTTGTCATCCTCGCCGATGACTACATCCACTACTTCGCCATCCTTCTTGGCTACAACACCGTGGATTGCAAGCGGAAGCGTTACCCACTGCCATTTTTTGATGCCACCGTAATAATGGGTATCAAGATATGTAAATCCGTTGTCCTCATACAGTGGATTTTGTTTTACGTCAAGACGCGGAGAATCGATGTGCGCACCGAGAATATTCATACCCTCTGTCAGAGGCTTTGTTCCGATCTGGAACAGGGCAATGGCCTTCTTCATGCATACAGCATAAACCTTGTCACCCGGTTTTAACGCACGATTTTCTTTTACATAGGTGTCGAGGCTTACGTATCCGGCCTCTTCTGCTTGACGTACACTTTCCTTTACACACTCACGCTCCGTTTTTCCGTGATCCAGGAATGCGCGGTAGCCGGCGTTTAATTTTTCCAGCTTTTTCATATCTTTTTTCTTGTACTCATTCCATGCTGTTTTTCGTTCCATAGCTTTTCTCTCTTTCTGTTTTCTTTCTATGATCCGTTCGTATTTTTTTGCTCCGGTCATAATTGCGATCTCTTTCATTATAATCTGTTTTGATGGGAAAAACAAGGACTTTCGGCTGTTAGAAAAAAGCCCCACAGTGAACCGTTTTTTCGGTTGCAGCGGGGCTTTTAAGGGGAGGATAAGTATTTCCTTATTTTTCTTTTGTATCATCGAACAGGGGAATTTCGATGACACTGTTATTCTCCCCTGAATGTTCACTTTTATACATTTCTTGTAATTATTTTTTGATCAACAGCAGAAAAATCCTCTTCCGCCGCAGCAGCAGCAATTGCAGATGGCATTGATTGCCATACATTCACAGCACCATTTTCCGAGATCACCTGCACTTCTCTCGTAGCCGTAGCCGCTTCCCATGTCGGAATACCACTGGCCGCTGCCCTGGAGCTGGTTTAAAAGCTGCTGGTACTGCAGATTCTGCGGTTCTAATTTGACTGCCATCTCGGCATCCTGCACGGCATTGATGTTGTTGCCGAGGCGCGAATTTGCGATCGCATGCAGGAAATACCATTTTCCGCTGCGGTCGGAAATGTCGTTCAGCACGTTCATCGCCTCGCGGAAGTGGCCGCTGTTGATGTAGTTAGCTGCCGCCTGCAGCCGCATTTCCTGCTCGGAATTTCCATAATCATTCCGTGCGGAGCCGCCGTTTCCGTACGCGCCGCCGAATGGGTCGAAGCCGCCGAACGGGCCATAGCCGCCGTAAGCATCTCCGCCATACGACGAACCTCCGCTCTGGTACGTGGTGCCGTGCTCGCGTTCATCCATGATCTGTTTGTACGCCTGCTGCACCTGTTTGAATTTTTCTTCTGCTTCTGCTTTATTCGGATTATTGATATTGGCATCCGGGTGATACGTCCGGCTGAGTTTTCGGTATGCTTTTTTGATTTCATCGTCCGAAGCCCCGCGGGACACGCCCAGCACCTCATATGGATCTGTCATCAGTCTTTATTTCTCCTCTTTTTGGCGCTCTTTTGCGCTTTTTCGCATTTCGTATTTTTCCCAGATACCAGCATACAATATATTTCGCAGAATGTCTACATTTTCCAGGATCGGAAGTTTTTCAAATGCACGCGACGCTTCCGCCGTCATCATCAGCAGGATTTTTTCTGCGGTTTCCTCGAAGTCCGGCTGATCTGCGATGGACAGAAACGGGTTGTAGTTTCCGCTCTTTTTATCTTTTTCCACGTCATCAAGCGCATCCATCAGGTAAATGAATTTTCCGATGTAAAAGCCGACCTGGCGCAGATCATCGCTCCAGATGTCCTCCTCCGGAATATAGATCTCCGCCATCACCTCTCCGGTATAGCCCGCCGCAAGATCGAGGTCTGGATTGTTTTCCTTCTCGCATGCATGCAGCTTTTCGAGGTAATCCTGCACTGCTTTCGTCTGGCGCGGATACGATGCCTCGATGCGTGTCACAGATTTTTTCAAAGCCTTTGCCGCTGTAAACGCCGCGTAGTTTTTCTCGTCCTCCCAGTCATCCAGCAGATTGTAATAGGCGAGCAGCACGTTCATGTCTGCGCAGTATTTTGTGTATTTGTTCCGCAGGCATTTATGTTTTTTGCCGGGATGAAGAAAGCAGTAATGCTCCTCTTCTTTTGTCTCACACTCATAAAGCCCGGTCAGCAGGATGGAAAGAAATGTCATATCAAACGTCAGCATCGCCTGACCCTTTTTTCCATACGCCTCTTTGATATCCTGACACAGACCGCAGTAGTATGCCTGATATTTGTTGTAATCTTTGACTTTCAGGTCATCCTTTCGGATGGTCACATAACCAAACATGAATCGCACTGCTCCTTTTTATCAGGTGTTTTTGATGAATTTTGTTCCGCATTTCGGGCAGCAGATCTCGATGTGGCCTTTTCCTTTCGGCACACGCACCTGCTGATGGCAGGACGGGCAGCGGAAGTAGCAGTGCTCTTTATCCTTGAATGCACGGGTTCCGCCTCGGAAGAATCCGACGACGCGGTTTTTCAGTTCCAGGAATTTCTGGTTTTCCGCATACCGTTTGGAATGGTTCTTGGACATGATGCGCACATCCGCCCAGACGATCAGGACGAGTGCCAGGGTGTAGATAAGGGAGCTCCGTACAACCGCTCCGAAAATCATCATGGCAACTGCCGCCCACATCATAAAATTGCCCAGCTGATCGATGCCGTAGCGGCCGTACATCAGGCGGGAAAGTTTTTCTTTCAGTTTATCCATTTTGTTCTCGTTTCTCCTTTTTCAAAGTATATGCCAATACTCTATCCCTTTTGAGGGAAAAAAGCAATCGAAAGCGCCATTAATTTTTTCTAAAGAATCCTTAAATTTTGCAGTGTCGCATTTTTCAAACACGCTCTGTTTTTTCCTGCAGACAGTTTTTCAATTTTTCATGGATGTTTCAAGGAAGCTGTGCTACACTATACCATGTATTTATTTTTTGATTGGAGAATCCCATCTATGAAACGACTCAAACAGATCGGAGCCCTTCTCGCCATCGCGTTCCTGATCGGATTCGGGCTTGGCGCCATGATTTTTGCGTTTATCGACACGCCGTTTGCACACAAGGCGCTGACAGTCTGCCTCTACTGTGCGATTACCGTACCAGTGCTCATCTATGCCATGATGCTGGTTGCCAAGGTTCTGTCGCACCGCGATGAGAACGACAAATCAGACAAAGGAGAAAAACAGTCATGATTGATACCATTATTTTTGATGTAGGCCGCGTACTCGTCAACTGGGACTACGAGTCCTATCTGAAACGCTTTGCTTTCGGTCCGGAAAAGACGAAAGCAATCACCGCCGCAACCTTCGAAAGCCCTTACTGGCGCCAGTTCGACCGCGGAATTCTCACACCGGAGGAGATTGTAAAAGGATTCTGCTCCCTCGCCCCGGAATACACCGAAGAAATCAAAGAGGTTTTCGCCCACTGCGAGGAAACCATCACCCCGCTGCCGTATGCAGAAAGCTGGGTACGCTCCTTAAAAGAAAAAGGCTACCGCCTCTACATCCTCTCCAACTACTCCGGAGACCTCTTCGAGCGCACCAAAGAGAAAATGCCCTTCCTCCCCTACATGGACGGAACCCTCTTCTCCTACACCTGCCATTTAACAAAACCGGAACCGGAGATCTACCAGCACCTGATCCAGAAATTCTCCCTCACCCCGGACCGCTGCGTATTCCTCGACGACACCAAAGCAAACGTCGAGGCCGCAGAGCAGGCAGGGATTCATGGAATTCATTTTACGGGATATGAAGATGGCGTGGCACAGTTGAAAAAACTGGGCGTTCTTTAAAAAAACAGGCTGCCGCATTCGTGCGTCAGCCTGTTTTTTAGTATTAACTTACGCTTTCGCCGCCTCTTCCATCAGCCGCAGCATCAGTCCGACGCTGCCGACGTTATATCCGGCATAAGCGCGTCCGCCGATGTTTCCCGGCAATGCGAGTATCAGCAGTGGGAGTTTTTCTGCGTCGATTCCCATTTTTTCGGCGATCGCCGGGGCGTCGTCGGATGGGTCGAGGTAGAGGGACATGTTGTGGATTGCTGCGCGGGCTTTCTGGAAAGTCGTGTTTTCCAGGTCGGCTTTCGTGCGGAGAACGGCTGCCATGGCAGCGTCTTTTGCGTTCCACTTCTCTGCGATTTCGATCAGCTCATTCAGAACATGCTCGGTCGGCTCCTCTCCGGTTCCGAGGAAGGCCAGAAGGATCGGGCCGTCTTTGGTGAGATCGTTCAGGGTATGCGCCTTTCCATCCAGATCCTCCAGCGTGATCTCCGGCAGTTCGATGTGCTCTAACAGCTCATCCAGCTCTTTTTTCACGGTTTCCAGATAAATCTCTTTTGCTTCTCCCGCCTTCAGTTCAAACACGCGGTATGCGGCATGCTGGTCACCGTTCGGCATACGCATACTTGTAATCAGACGATAGCAGCCCGGCTCCAGGGTCAGATCCAGTGTTTTTCCGTCGAATGCGGTTTCTTCGTAATTCAGCGTCTCAAACACTGTTCCGTTCCACTTTCCGATGGTCCACGTCTGATAATACTTCCATGCGCTTCCATCCTCCGCATTCAGTGTCAGAACCGCACTTTCCGTTTCATCCTTCAAAACAGCAGCTTCTGTTTCCACACTGTGGAATGCCCCATCACGGTAATACTCCGGCTCCAGGGTCACCGGATTCAGTCTTGCCGCTACATTGAGACTCCGGCAGATTGCCACGAACAGAATCTTCTGCGCCAGCGGACTTCCCTGTTTCATGGTAAGGACGCCGACCGGCGTTGCCATGATCGTGTCATACTCTTCTTCTGGATGGAAGGTAATATTCTTCTTAAGATAATCCATGATCCGTTCCGGCTGCTCCGCAAAGCTGTGTTTTGTCTCTTCCTCAAAAAATTCGCGGATCATGCTCCGATATGGCGTCAGCTCCTCGAGGAAAATACGCGGACAAAGAAGATCCTTCCTGAAAATCTCCTCCGGCAGATCCCCCTGCTCGCAGTCGAGATGATCCTCTAAAACGGATGCCTTCAAGTCCTTCGCATCCTTTAAAGCCAGCGAAAACAGCAGCTTCTTCCGGTTCGGATTTTCATCTTTGGAAAGGAATGCATAAATTTCCCCAAAATTCTCTCCTGACCGACGGAAAATCTCTTCCGCTTCCGGATACGCAGCAGCCTTCTTCTCATCAAAGCATGCTGCAAACCGTGCCTTCCGAAGCCGTTCCGCCTCTGCCATCCGTGCCGCATTGCGCTCCTTCTGCTCCTTTGTGGCAACGACATTCCGTACCGGCACCTCCTTCGGTGCCCGGATTTCCAGCGTCTGCCACCTGTCATCCGCTTCCGGAACCGCCTCTTCACGAAGCACCAGTTCCAGCGAATCCTCCTCCTCAATCCGCATCATGGCTTCCGCCCGGCGTATTCCGTCAAATGCCCGTACCCGGATATCGCCAAGGCCAAGTGTCATCCGAACTTCTCCGTCCGCATCCGCAATCATCACTGCAGCCGGGAAAAACTCTGCCATATTCAGGATTTCAACCGCAATATGCGCTCCTGCAGCCGGTTTTCCATTCTCATCCTTCACAAGAATCTTCACCAGCTTCGTTCTGCCATAAAAATCTGTATGGTTAAAGTAGTACAGCGCCCCTTCTTTTCCAAGATACTCCTCGTTACTCTCCTTTACATAATCCGAGAAGTTCCGCGTATGAATCAGAATTGCCCGATTCGCCGGACCGGAGAACCAGCCGGTATCCAGCACTTCTTCCGGCTCACAGGCGCCGAGGAAATGCCACTCGCCGTCCACAAACACCTCAACCCAGGCATGATTGTCATCACAGTGCGCCCATCTTGGTGTATAGACCTGCCGCGCCGCAATACCGACACTCCGATACGCCGTAACTGCAAACGTAGACTCCTCGCCGCAGCGTCCCTTTCCACTCCGATACATTGTCATCGGAGATGCCGTTCTGCCGTCCGTCGCCTCATACGTCGCATGCTCCGCACACCAGTAATTAATCTCCAGAATCGCCTCTAAAAGACTCATTCCGGCTACACGCCCCATAATCTGCTCATAAAAAAACGGTCTGCAGTCCGTAATGTCCTCGGAATTGATCCGGTCATACAGCACATAGTTTACAAACACATCCTCCGGCAGTTCCTTACACCATGCCACCTTCTCCCGCAGCATCAGCGCATGCTTCACGTACGAAAGAAAAAGGTCAAATCCATATTCTCCCGCATCCCTTACCGGCATCGTACCATACAGAAACTTCATCAGCACAGCCTCTTCCTCACTGCACTGTTTTAATTTTTCTTCGATAACAGGCATCACCGGAGCCAGAAGCTCTCTCCGTCTCTCAAATTTTTCCGTTGCATATTTTCTTAAATTTTCTGAGATCATGATTCTATCTATCCCTTCCTCTTTTTTTCTATCCGTCTCCACAACGTACATCCGCCCACCGGCGGCAGACGCCATGTGAAAAAGGATTCCTTGCGATTTTTCAGGAACACCGGAGCGAGGAGCCTTTTCACATACCGGCTGTGGGTCACTACGCTACATATTTTTCTTTATAAATGAAAGTAATTCTCCGCTGGGATCGCATTTATACTCCCAGAACATAATGCCCCCCATGCCCTTTTCTTTCAGGTACGCAATTTTCACCCCAAGCGACTCACAGTCCTCATAGCTGATAAATGTCTCCCCGTCAAACAGATACGGAACCTTTGCCTGCTCATCCCAATACCGGATAAATCCCCTCTTTCCGATCCAGCTCTCTTTGAGCTCGCCATAGTCACCGCCATATCCTCCGACCGTCTCTGCTTCCATTCCAAGCCCGTTGCGGCATCCGGCGCCTTTTACTCCATCCCATTTTCTGGAATAAAACGGTACGCCAAGGATCAGCTTCTCCATTGGAACGCCTGCATTTGCAAAACCGTTCACTGCCTTCTCCACACATGCGTCAAACAAATTTCCCTCACTGTGATACAGCGCCGCATGATGTCCCGTCACCTTCTGGAAACCGCCCTGCAGATCATACGTCATCAGCTGCACATAATCCAGATACCGGGAGGCCTCCTTCATATCTGTCTGCAGTGCAAAATAAACATCTCCGCCGACTGCTGTCGTTACAAGCATGCCTTCTCTGTACGCATCCAGTGTCTTCCGAAGCTCCGCCAGAAGCAGCGTATAATTCTCTTTATCCGATCTGTCCGACGCAATTCCTGCCAGCGATGTGCCCGGATACTCCCAGTCAATATCAATACCGTCCAGACCATACTCCTTCACAATTGCAAGCGCACTCGCAGCAAACCGCTCTCTTCCCTCTTTTGTTCTCGCCGACTGGGAAAAGCCGTCTGCTCCCCAGCCTCCTACGGACAATACAATTTTCAGCTCCGGGTTGCTTTTCCGAATGGATACTATTCCATCCCGTGCATCCTTTGCATCCCATACAACTTCTCCGTCCCGGATCAGACCAAATGCAATATTGATCACGGTAAGTGCCCGCACATCCTCTTCTCGCATATGATTTAAGTCCGCCGTATTTACATAGCCAATTATTCTCTTCATCTCATAAGCTCCTCTGTCCGAATCGTTTTACTCATTAAAGGTTACGACTTCCCCGTGTCCCAGATTGTAGGTGATCTCATCCTCAAGCTCTACCTTCACAACCGTTGCAAACGGATGAATACTCATCTCGCCGGCCCAGATCCAGAGTGTTCCCGGAATACCGCTCCATGGAAGGGAACCCGTATAGGAGAACCGAAGTTCTTCTCCCGTATGCAGAACCGTCACCCTTTTTACCGGCGTTTTAATGCCTTTCACGCACAGCGTCTCCTGCGGCTTATCATAGACAAAAAGATACATCGTCTTCTGATCCGCCGAAATCGTGCTTCCGCCGAGAAAATGATTGTAATCCAGTCCTTTTTCTGTTCCAAATACCGCTTCCTCGTGGTCATGAATCCATCCGCCAAGATCCAGCAGCACCTTCTCCTGACGTTCATCGAGCGTTCCGTCCTCTTTCGGTCCGATGTCCAGCAGCATTCTTCCGCCGAGGGTAATACAGTCGCAGAACATACGCACGATCTGGCCGCTGCTCTTGTAATCATTGTCCGATGGACGATATCCCCAGGAATCATTGATCGTCGTACAGAATTCCCACTCGCCTTTCGGTCCGTACAGCGGAATTCCCTGCTCCGGTGTCTCATAATCTCCGTAGCCCTGCATTCTCGAATTCAATACAACGTTCGGATTCAGCGTATGCAGATATTCCCTGAATTCCGGCATCTTCCACTGTGCCGCGCTCCGTTCCCAGTCACCATCAAACCATAAAAGATCCACCGTTCCGTAATTCGACATCAGTTCTTTTAACTGATGATTGTTGAATTCCAGAAACTCCTGCCATTTCTGCGGCTCCTCCTCTTTTCCGGCCGGGGAACCATAGATATCGTTCAGACAGTCTTCTTTTTTCATTCCTTCCGGGTAAACCGTGCGATACCGCGGATCCGACCAGTCGATCAGCGAATAATAAAGGCCGACTTTCAGACCTGCCTCACGCATGGCGGCTGTATACTCTTTTACAAGGTCGCGCGCTGCCGGCGTTTTCTTCACAACACTTAAATCACTGTATCCGGTATCAAACAGTGCCACGCCGTCATGGTGCTTCGCTGTCATAACCACGTACTGCGCACCTGCTTTTTGAAACAGCTCCGCCCATTTTTTCGCATCAAACTTCGATGCTGTAAAGCCTTCACACTGTTTCATGTAATCTTCATAAGAAATATTTCCGTTGTGGAACGACCATGACTCTGACACATCACCCACCGCATAAATCCCATAATGGATAAAAATGCCCAGCTTCGCGTTCCGAAACCAGTCCTGCATCATCTCTTCCAGCTCCTCCTTTTTTTGTACTCCCGGATTAAAAGACTCCGGGCATAGCTTTTTTATCCGATCTAATTACCCCTTTATTGTTTCTTCCCATTATATCAGTTCTTGCCCAAAAAGAAAGGCATATTACCGTTTTACACTGTAATATGCCTTTTTTCACGCCACAGGAAATATCGTTACCTTTTCCTGTTTATTTCGCGATTTCCTCGATACCCTGAGTTGCTACCCAGTCCTCAAGTCCCAGAGAGTACATACCATCTACATAAGCCTGCCAGTCAGCATCGTTGTCAATGTCAAGCTCGCCGCATACGAACTGCGCCTGCTGCTGCTCAAAGAAATCTTTGATTGCTGTGTTCGTATCAGAGAAGGTATCAATTTTATCCAAGTCAATCCAGTAGGACGGAATAATTTCTTTGGTCAGATTTGCCTCATAAGCTTCCTCTGTTGCTTTTTTCTCATCATACATCGGATGCTCTTCTACAAACTCGAAGTCTGCCGGCAGATATTTCGGCAGAGACTGCGGCCACAGATTGCCCCAGGAATATTTTTCCTGATCTTCCTCAGACAGTGTGGTGGTGTCAATCGCATGGTATCCGTCATCCTCTTTGTTTACAATCACACCAACCGGTCCTCTGTTGCAGCCGATGCCGTTCTCCAGTGCGAATGCATTGTCAAACCAGCGGCAGATGATTTCCGGATGCTCTGCCTTGTTTGTGATGACAGCCTGGGTTCTGTATACGCTGAAGCCTTCCGTATCGCGCAGCCAGATTCCGTCTTTGTCTGTGTTCAGAACAGGCATGGAGTCGAAATCGCCTCTTTCCTCTGCAGCCGGGATTCCGGTAAACTCTCCGCTTCCGTATGCGATGGAAACGCCGTACAGGTCCTGATTTCCTTTACCTTCCCATGTGGAGCTGTCCTGTGTGTAAAGCTCTACGTCTACGAGTCCTTCTGCATACAGTTTGTGGAACCAGGAAAGGAACTCACGGTATGTATCGCTGACACCGCCGTAAACAACCTTTTCATTCTGGATTGCAATACCAAGTTTGTTCATCGGAAGTCCGAAGTAACCGGCCATAGCCTCGATATGTTTGTTGTTCGGGTCGGTAGAGAACGGGATTTCATCGGAAGCGTCACCGTTGCCGTTTGCATCCTGCTCTTTGAAGGCTTTCAAGACTGCCTCAAACTCGTCTGTAGTGGTCGGCATGCTCATGCCAACATTCTCCAGCCATTTCGTATTGATGTATGGGCTGTATCCAACGGTTGAATCGGCACATACGTACGGAATTGTGTAGATGTGTCCGTCCGGTGCTGTCATTTTTTCTCTTACACCCGGCAGATCCAGGATCGCAGAAATGTTCGGGCAATATTTCTCAAAATAATCTTCCAGCGGAATGAATACGCCCTGGTTTACACCATAGGTCAGGATTGCATTGTCGCTTAAGGTCCATCCGCCGATCACATCCGCGTAATCTCCGGAGTTCAGATCCAGATTCAGTCTCTCCGTTGCTGTTTCGTATGGATAAATTTTCAGGTCAACGTCTACATTGGTCTGTTTTTTGAACTCATTGAGCATGATAAACTCGCCGGATTCGCTGGAATCATCGCAGAAGATAGAGAAGGTGTAATCTCCCTCGTCTACCAGCGGAAGACCTTCCTGATACATAATGCCGTTTACTTTTCCGTCCTCATCCACGGTGTCGTTTGCTGCGGATGCTGCGGATGCTGCAGAAGCACTCTTTGCCGAGCTGCTTCCATTATCACTTCCACATCCGGTAAACATAGATGCCACCATTACTGCAGTTAAAACTGCTGCGACTGCTTTTCTTTTCATGATTTTTCCCTCCTGTGTTGTTCCGGCGGCATTTTCCCGCCGGAAGCGCTTTTGCCTGTCCGTTGTCCGGACTCTTTATTTACATACCGCCGTTTCCCGTGCGGCAGATAAATCGTTAAAAAAACTTCTTCTTGTAAATCAACCCTTCATGGATCCGATCATAACACCCTTTACAAAGTGCTTCTGCACCAGTGGGTACATAACCAGAACCGGGATACTGCTGATGATGATCAGCGAGTATTTCATAACGTCGATCAGCTGCTGTTTTTCCTGCAGTGCTGCTCTTGCTGCCGCAGTTGTTGCTGTCTGGGACAGCGCGGTCTGGTTCGTGATCAGGATGTTACGCAGAACCAGCTGCAACGGATACTTTGCTTTGTCCGAAATATAAACGAGTGCTGAGAAGTATGAGTTCCAGTGACCGACACCATAGTACAGAACCAGAATTGCGATGATCGCTTTGGAAAGCGGAAGTGCAATCTGGAAAAAGAATCTCGCCTGGGTGCAGCCGTCAATTTCAGCTGCCTCATACAGCTCTTCCGAAATGTTCGACTTGAAGAAGGTTCTTGCCACGATCATGTTGTATACGCTTAAGCATCCCGGAAGAATCAGTGCCCAGATCGTGTTCAGCATCTGCAGTCTCTGAATAACCAGATAGGTAGGGATCAGACCGCCGCCGAAGAACATGGTGATCAGGTAAAAAATGGTGATCGGTTTCTTTCCGGAGAAATTGCTTCTGGAAAGTGCATATGATGTCGGAAGCGTTACGATCAGGTTGACCATGACACCGCAGAAGGTGATGATCAGGGAGTTTAAAAAGCCTCTCATAACCTGGTCGTTTTTAAATACTTCTGCGTAGCCCTTCAGGGTAAATCCGATCGGGTGAAGCAGTACTTTACCACTCGATACGGCGCTTGGCGCACTGATGGATGAAATGATAACCCAGTACAGCGGATATGCCACAACAAACAGAACCAGCGTCAGGATAATGAAGCAGGCTGCGTCAAAAACGACGTCCTCTTTGCAGCGTTTTATTTTCTTTTTTGTCACTGCGGTATTTTCTTTACTCATGTTTTTGTTTCCTCCTACCACAGGCTGTTGCCCGAAAGTTTATCAGATATCGTATTGACAATGATCAGCATAACCATGTTTACGATGGTGTTGAACAGACCGATTGCTGAAGAATACGACATATCGTTGTTGATCAGACCGACCTTATAGACGTAGGTGGAAATGATCTCGGATACACTGGCATTCAGGTTGTTCTGCAGAAGGAAGGCTTTTTCGAAGCCGACGGAAAGAATGCTTCCGCAGTTCATAATCAGAAGAATGGTCGCGGTCGGCATGATCAGCGGAAGGTCGATGTGACGGATCAGCTGTAATTTCGTTGCGCCGTCTACCTTTGCCGCCTCATGCAGCTCCGGGCTGATGCCGGCGAGTGCTGCGAAGTAAATAACAGAGCTCCATCCTGTACTCTGCCATACGCCGGTCCACACATAAATGTGTCTCCAGTAGGCTTTTTTCGCCATGAAGTTGACCGCCGGAATTCCGATTGCTTCCAGTACGTGGTTGATAACACCGACGGACGGAGACAGGAACAGAATGATCATACCACACATAACTACGGTGGAAATGAAGTTCGGCGCGTAGGTGACGGTCTGGATCACTTTCCGGTATCTCTTATGGCGGAAGGAGTTCAGCATCAGTGCCAGGATGATCGGAATCGGGAATGATACAACCAGTCCGTACAGACTCAGGATCAATGTGTTCTTGATGGTGGAAGCAAAGTATGGAGAGTTGAAGAATCTCTCAAAGTAGTACATGCCTACCCACGGGCTCTTTGTGATTCCGGCTGTCGCATTAAAGCGGCGGAACGCGATCTGTACACCATACATCGGAATGTAGCTGAAGATGAATGTCAGGATTACGCCCGGAACACAGAAAAGCCAAAGCGAGATGTCTCTCTTAAAGGCGCGGATGGTGCGGCCTTTTTTCTTTGCTTTTGTTGGTTTCTCTTTCATTTCTCTCTTGTCCTCCCTTTTAAAGGTTTCGTGTTTTCCTTGATTGGAGCATCCCTTGTCGTGAACATTTTGAACATTTTGCTTTCGCATCATCCTCGCATGCTGCTTCTTTTTTGTACAACTGCCACAATCAAATCTGTTATTTAAGATTTATCCAACACTGTTTTGATGAATTTATTTTACATTTTGTTTCCTTATTTGTCAATTAATTTTTGAACACAAATATTATTTTGTTACTTTTACGCAATTTAAACCGATACTTTTTAAGCACTTTTCCCATAAATTCTCCTGTTTTTCCCTTTGTTTTTCGTTTCACGGCATCGGAGCATACGATCCATTTATATTTTTATCCATTTTTTGCAAACAAAAAGAAGGAAGCTATGTTTCTTTATTTTGTAATATAGTTTCCTTCTTTGTTCATTTTTATTATATTTTTATGTTTTTTCGTCCGTTCTTACATTTCCGTCACGTTTCCAGTCCACCATTTCTCTGCTCCATCTTCAAGCATCAGCTCGTACTCATGGCAGATGACCTCTGGTTTTCCCGGAATCTGGACAAAATTCAGCTCCTCTTTTGTAAGATGGAACACAGCTTCTTTTTTCTCTCCCGGTGCAAGTGCAATTCTCGTAAAGGCTTTCAGCTCTTTGATTCTTGCCACAACGCCGCCGGAACGTTTCCGCACATACAGGCACGGAACGGAAGTTCCGGCCATATTTCCGGTATTTTCCACGGTAAAGGAAACAGAAATACCATTTTCTTCTTTTGTTACGGAAACATCACTGCCGGTAAACGTTGTGTAGGATCTTCCTTCTCCGAAGGTATGCAGCGGCTGGCTTGTCATATCACAGTACGCCGGGGCAACGGAAGTCCGATAATTGTAGCATACCGGGATCTGTCCCACGTGGCGTGGCATAGAAACCGGAAGACGGCCGGACGGATTGCTGCTTCCATAGAGAAGCTCAGCAACTGCCCTGCCTCCCATCGGTCCCGGGTAGAATGCATATAAAACGGCATCGGAAGCATTTTCGATCTTCTCGATACAGTATGCTCTTCCGGCAATTACAACCGTTACCAGTGGTTTGCCAAGGCGGGCAAGTGCTGCAATCAGTTCTTCCTGCGCGGCCGGAATGTGAACCTTCGCGGTGTCCATTCCCTCGCCGCAGTCCATCGAACGGCTGCCCGTTCCCTTCGAGGCTGCTCCGTTTGCATCGAACACAGCTCCTCCAAACCGTGAGGAGGAACCGCCGACAACGGCCACGATCACATCGCTTTCTTCTGCAAGTGCCATCGCTTTTGCTTTTTCATGCTCATCCGCCTCGGAAAAACCGGACCCCATCGCATAAGAGACTTTCACGCCATCCGGTGCTTCCTGCTTCATGCCCTGCAGAACCGTGACGCACTCGCTTTCCGGCACCGGCGGAGTATAATCGCCGAGCATACAGTAACGGTCTGCCGCATGGTAGCCGATCACTGCTACTTTTTTATATTTCTTTGCAAGCGGAAGCACCGTCTTTTCATTTTTCAGAAGCACAGCAGACTCCCGCGCCAGTGCAAGAGATACCTCCGGAATGCCGGCTTCTTCCGGTGAAAGCATGTTTTCCTCCATATAAGGATGCTCGAACAGGCCTTTTTCAAATTTCAGTTTCAGAACGCGGAGCACCGCCTCATCGATCTGGCTCTCTTCCAGAAGTCCCTGATCAACCGCCTCGCCGAGACGGCCAAAGGCTTCATCCCACAGGCTCACATCAACACCGGCCTTTCTTGCCGCAACGGCTGCATGCAGCGTATCCCCCTCTGTGTTTTTCAGGAAATCGACAGCCAGTCCGTCTGCCATCACAATGCCGTCAAAGCCCATCTCACCGCGCAGTACATCGCGAAGCAGCCATGCATTTCTGTGGCAGTACACGCCGTCGATCTCGTTATACGCCGCCATGATTCCTTCCACACCGGCTTCGCAGCACGCTTTTGCAGACGGAAAATGGATTTCACGCAGCTCACGCTCCCCGATTCTCGCCGCACTCGCATTTACACCTCCGGTCGTCTCGCCCTGGGCGCAGAAATGTTTTGCCACGCTGCCGACGCCGGTCGACTGCATTCCGGTCACGGCTGCTTTTGCCATCGCTGCTGCAAGGCATGGATCCTCAGAGTAGCACTCTTCACTTCTTCCCCATCTCGGATCGCGCGCCATATCAAGTGCCGACATCAGCGCCAGCTCCACATGACCGCTCTTTAACTGCTTTCCGCATGCCTTGTAGCCTTCCGAAAGAAGCGCCGGATCAAACGTTGCTCCGGCAGCCAGGTTGACCGGAAGCAGACCTCCTCCGAGTGCCTGATGGCCATGCGGGCACTCGCTGCTCATCATCATCGGAATGCCGAGGCGGGAATGTTCCATGACGTAGTGCTGTACCATATTGTAGGCTTTCGCGGAGAGTTCCGGCACGATTCCGGTCTTCTCGTCCTTATCTGCCCACGGGTCGGCACGGTACAGGCCGTACAGAACCCCCAGTCCGCCCATGCGCTCTACTTCTTCTTTGAATTCGTCGGTCAGGGTAAATTCCTCTCCCTGCCGCTCATAGATCCGGAATCCGTACAGACGCTGATTGAGCTGTCCCACTTTTTCCTTTAATGTCATCCTTCCCAGAAGATCCTTTGCTCTCTCTTCCGGTGAAAGGGCTGTATTCTGATATGCTTCCATCTGATTTTCCTCCTTATATGCTTTCTGCCCGGCCGTTTTCTTCCTGCCGGTGTATTTTTGATCTGTTTCCCCCAAAATTCTCCTATGAAACGGCTTTATTGTATCTCATTTTTTTACTTTTGTCCACAATAAGTTATATTTCGTTCATTTTTGTTCATTTTTCATGTTGAAATTTATTACTTTTAGTGTTATGATACCTTTCGCTACTAAATTTTGCAAATTACAAAGGGAGGTTTTTACTTATGAGCAAAAACATCACGATTCCGGTTCCGGCTGTCCCGTTTGCACCGCCGGTTTATACCTGCCACCGCGCAAAAAAAGAGTTCCATCTGGACGGAAATATCAACAAACCATTCTGGGAGGACGCACCGTATACCGATGAATTTCTGGATATTCAGGGCAGCCACATGCCGCTTCCGCGTTTTGTCACCCGCGCAAAAATGCTCTGGGATGATGAAAATCTTTACGTTGCTGCCGACCTTGCCGGCGATGAAATCTGGGGTCATTTAACAGAACGCGATTCTGTCATCTACTTTGACAACGATTTCGAGATCTTCGTTGACCCGGATTCCGATACGTACCATTACTATGAATTTGAAATGAACGTTCTGAACACGGTATGGGATCTGTTTCTCGCAGAGCCGTACCGCGACGGCGGCAGCGGCCTCAATGGCTACGATATGCACGGCCTTCGCACCGCTGTCCATGTGGACGGTTCCATCAACGATCCTTCCGCTGAAAACAAAGGCTGGAGTGTTGAGGTTGTGATTCCGTTCTCTGCTCTCTACGAATACCAAAAAGAGCGCCGCGCACCGAAAAACGGAGAATTTTACCGTATGAACTTCTCCCGTGTGCAGTGGAATGTGGATGTCAAGGACAACACTTACGTAAAACGCACCGATGAAAACGGAAATGTTCTCCCGGAAGACAACTGGGTATGGGCTCCGACCGGCGTCATCAATATTCATTATCCGGAGCTGTGGGCTTTCGTCTTCTTCTCCGAGGACCGCGAGGATGCTCCATGCGACAGCACCATTCCGGAGGACGAGTATCGCAAATGGGAGCTCCGCAAGCTGTATTACGCAGAAAATATTCTGTTTGAGACAACCGGCTCCTACAGCAGCAGCCTCGATGAACTGCAGAAAACGCTGGATGCGTATGCACCGAACGACTGGAATAAATCTGTAAAAGATCTTGGATATACCATTGAAACCACCAGCCGTACGTACCTGATTTCCTGTCCGAGTGCCGATCGTGCACATCTCCTCCTTCTGTATTCCAACGGAAAGGTTGAAAAAATTACACTTTAAGCGTATAATATCGGTTAGTAGTTAAAATTTGTAACAGGATCGGTTGAAACTATGAAAAAAGTCACTTTACAGGAAATTGCAAATTCCCTGGGCATCTCCCGGACCACCGTCTGGAAGGTGTTCAGCGGACACGAAGGTGTCTCCGATTCCCTGCGCACCAAGGTCATCGCCAAAGCCCAGGAGCTTGGCTATGCCATCCCGGAAGATTTTCAATATCCTTCCAGCGCGGAGGAGACCACGCCGGTCAACATTGCAGTTGCCGTCTGCAGACCGGAAACCTCACTTTTCTGGATGACCATCATCCACCAGATTGCAAAAGTATTTTCAACACACAATGTCAATCTCGTTTACACGTATCTTCCGACTTCGGCGGATAAAACGTATTTTCTCCCGCCCACACTTACAAACGGAAGCGTCCACGGCATCATTGTTCTGAACGTGTACAACGAACGTCTTCTGCGTCTGCTCGCAGAGACACAGATTCCCAAAGTGTTCCTGGACACTTCCTCCCTCGTATCCCCGTATGAACTGAACGGCGACCTTCTCCTGATGGAGAGCCGGAACAGCGTCCGCAATATCACCGCCCATCTTCTCGAGAAAGGACGCACCCTTCCGGGCTTCATGGGTGATATCGGCTACGCACAGTCCAACCGCGAACGCTATGAGGGCTTCTGCCAGGCACTGATGGATGCCGGAAAAACACCGAATCCTTCTCTTTGCCTGACCACACCGCTTGGGATTGACTCCTACCGCGAGGAAATCGATTCTTTCCTTTCCTCCCTTTCCCGCATGCCGGACGCTTTTGTCTGCGCCAGCGACTACGTTGCCTGTATTCTGATGCAGCTTCTTGAAAAGCGGGGACTGCGCGTGCCGGAGGACGTTGCCGTATCCGGCTTTGACAACAATATCGAGGATCTTCTGGCAGAAAATCTGACTACCGTTCAGGTCTTCAATGAGGAGCTCGGCTCCCGCCTGGCGCTTCAGATTCTTTACCGGATCAAATATCCGCACACGCCGCATGAAGTGACGTATCTGGAATCCAAAGTTCTGTACCGCGCTTCCACCGGCGACTGATGCA
This sequence comes from Blautia sp. AF19-13LB, assembly GCF_003479105.1. Taxonomy (NCBI): domain Bacteria; kingdom Bacillati; phylum Bacillota; class Clostridia; order Lachnospirales; family Lachnospiraceae; genus Blautia; species Blautia sp. AF19-13LB. Next base: position 20,546 of record NZ_QUGO01000015.1, on the reverse strand, counting down.
ACCGTTTTTCTAATTTTGCTTTTTGAAAAGACACCGTCTTCCGTTTATTTCGGATCCGGTGTCTTTTTTGTGTTTTCTTTTTTCCGGGAACGCATTGGTTCTGCGCTCCCGGAAGCATTTTCTGTTCTGATTTCTTATTTTGTCGTGCGAATGCGGATGGTACGGATCTCGTACGGTTTGATCGTAAGTGAAATCTCGTTTTCTTTCACATCAATGGCACTCTCTGCCGGCTGCTCCAGCAGATTGGTTTCCTCTGCGGAAAGAATCGCATCTGCGCAGTACAGTGTCACTTTCGTTCTCGCATTCTCCACCTCATACAGACGCACAATGATGCCATCGCCGTCCTCTGCCTTTTTCACGGTCTCAAGCACAACGTTGCGCTTGTCCACGGACAGGAATTCCATACGGTCTTTTTCTGCCGCACTGGAAACAGCTTTTGCCGGCACGTTCAGGTTCAGTGCTTCCTGTACCGTACCTGCCTCGCGCCATGTTCCTGCGTGCGGATACAGAGAGTAGGTAAAGAAATGTTCTTCCTGGTCTGCGGTCAGATTCGGCTCGGTTCCGGATTTGATCAGGGTCTGTGTTATCACACGGTCCTTCATGGAATAGCCGTACTTGCAGTCGTTCATCAGGCTGACGCCGTAGCCTCCCTCGGAGAGATCGGCCCATTTGTGGCCGCATACCTCGAATCTTGCCTGATCCCAGCTTGTGTTGGTGTGCAGTTTTCTTGTCACATTACCGAACTGGATATCGTACGTTGCCTCGTCGCTGTGAACGTCTGCCGGGAAGTGAACTTTGAGCACATGCTCGGCAAATTTCCAGTCAACGTAGGTTTCGAAGTCGATTCTGCGGTCTTTTGCGTAGAAGTGGATCTGCTGGCGGATGACGGTATCCATCACTTCGCGCTCGATCTCCAGGGTTGCACGGACCGGACCGTTTTCTGTCCACTCCATGCGGCGCACGCCCTCTACCTTCCAGGATTTCTCGGTATGGAAGATGTCCAGATTCCATGCGCTGTACTGCAGCGGTTTATCCTCATAGATCCGCAGTTCATTTCCTGTTTTTCCGATCTGAAGTACTTCACGGTCATTTTCTTTGTCAAACAGGGAAGTAAATTCGCCGTTTGCATCGATTGCAATGGTGTAAAACGGTGTCTCAAGGGTATATCCCTCTCCTGCTTCTGCTATGGCAAACGGTGTTTTCACAACGGATCCGCTTACCGGGCGCAGTACCTGATATCCCTTGGACGGCAGATTTTCTGCGTAAATAACCGCTCCGTCTTTCGTCTGCTGTACCGGATACACGTTCGTTCCATCGGTCAGTGCCTCAGCGCTGTTTGTGCCCAGCTCTACGATATCGTTTCTTCTATGGCCCAGCGTATTCCATACGGTCACACTCTCGTCCTTCTTCGCACAGAGTGCATCCAGACGCTCACCGATCAGTTTTGCAGATGTTTCTGCAATTTCCGCATACTCTTTCTTCGTCTGCTCATATACCTCATGGATGGAGGAACCCGGCAGAATATCGTGGAACTGATTTGTCAGGATCATCTCCCACATGCGGTTCAGTTCTTCGGTCGGATATGCTTTTCCGGCCTTTTCTGCCAGAACGGACAGAAGCTCTAATTCCATCATCGCATACTCGCTCTTACGGTTTCCGCGTTTGTTGCGTGCCATCGAAGTATACGTTCCCCGGTGGAACTCGAAATACAGCTCGCCGATCCAGGTTGGGAGGCGTTTGCTGTCTTTTACTTTCTCATGCAGTTCGTCGAAATACGTTCTCGCAAATGCCTGGCGTACTTTCGGCACGCCCTTGATGCCTTTTTCCATTCGTTTGGATGTCTCAAGCATCGTTCTGGTCGGGCCGCCGCCGCCGTCCCCGTAGCCATAACTGATCAGAATATCGTTGTTGATATCCTTATTCTGATAGCGGTCCCAGCCGCCCATGATTGCATCCGGATGCAGCATGCCGTTGTATGTCGTAAAGAAGCTGGTCTCCGGCTGGCCGACGCCGAGCGTTGTGATCATATGCGTGAAAACTTTGCTTCCGTCGATTCCTTCCCAGTTCATGGTATCGTACGGCACTTTGTTAAACTCGTTCCATGCCAGCTTTGTCGTCATGAAGTAATCAATTCCGCATTTTTTCAGAATCTGCGGCATGGCAGCGCTGTATCCGAACACGTCCGGCAGCCACAGAATTTTGTTGTCTACACCGAACTCCTCTTTGAAGAAGCGTTTTCCGAACAGGAACTGACGCACAAGGGACTCTCCTGATGTCAGGTTGCAGTCTGCCTCAACCCACATGCCGCCTTCCGGCTCCCAGCGTCCTTCTTTGACTCTCTGGCGGATTTTCTCGTATACTTCCGGGTGTCTTTCCTTTACAAAGCTGTAGAGCTTCGGCTGGCTTGACATGAAATGATAGTTCGGATACTCATCCATCAGTTTTAATACCGTTGCAAAGCTTCGGCAGGATTTCTGGCGAACCTGGTCAATCGTCCACAGCCATGCCACATCAATGTGGGTGTGGCCGATGCACGTTGCCACAACTTCGTCCCAGCCGCCCATTTTTTCATAGATCTCTTCCTGGATGCATTTTTCTGCCTCTTCGATGGAAGCGTAGAACTCTTTACTGTACGGCTTGCGCAGGTCCAGCAGATTGATCGTGTTGGTCAGTGCGGTTTCGAGATCCAGACGCGTTTTATTATCCTCGTCCATACGGTTCAGGCCCTGCATCGGAACGATGAGGTCGTAATAGATCTCCTCGATTTTCGCATCATGCTCCTCAAGGTCTGCCAGCAGACGGAACTCGCTGTGCAGCGTTCCGGTGTAGGACTGCAGGTCAAGCTGGATTTTTTCACCGGCCTTTGCATTTTCTCTTACAAGTACTTCGCGGTGGTTGATATCCATACCCTGGATCACTTCGCCGTTTGCAAACAGCAGGAACTGCGGGTTTCTTCCGTCATCCCATTCGTCCAGTCCTGCATGGACTCTCATCCAGAGATTTTTTCCATCGAAGCTCTCCGGAATGGTGATGGTGGTGCGGAACCAGTAATGTTTGTCCGGTCCGTACCAGCGGTCATTGACCGTATCAAACGATGTCCACGGCTCTTTTGATGCATCGGCCTCTGCCGGTGTGATATAGCATCCATTTTTCACCTGCATATCGGTGATTTTAATTTTCTGTGAAATCGAAAGTCTTGCCAGTTCCTGGCAGATTACGTTCACACGCTCTTTTACAAATTTCATAGTGCCTCCTTATGCTGTCCATGGGGTCATTTTTAAAAAGAAAGTCCGCCGGACCTGCAGGCTTCTTTCACCCGTAAGCCCGGCGGACTTGTCGCTTTTTAAGTTATCTTATAAATCAAAGGCTATTCTCTTTCACATAGTTCAGCAGCTCATCTACGGTTGTGAATGCCATACCGGTTACAGTATCTGCGCATCCGTAGTAGATAGTGATTCTTCCGGTTGCTGCATCGCTTAAGGTTGCGCACGGGAATACTACGTTCGGAACATCACCCATGCACTCGTACTGGGTGATCGGAGCCATAATATAGTCTTTCGTTCTGTATTTTACTTTCCACGGCTCGTCGATATCAAGCAGTGCGCATCCCATACGATATACGTATCCGTTGCAGGTTGTGATAACGCCGTGGTAGATCAGCAGCCATCCCTCATCTGTTTCGATCGGAACCGGGCCGGCACCGATCTTGGTGCACTGCCATGCAGACTCATCGCCGCGGACCGGGCTCATCATGTGACGGTGTCTTCCCCAGAATTCCATATCTTTACTCTGGCTGACAAAGATATCGCCGAACGGTGTATGGCCGTTGTCGCTTGGACGGCTCATCATCATGTAGTAGCCGTTGATCTTTCTCGGGAACAGCACGCCGTTACGGTTGAATGGAAGGAATGCGTTCTCAAGCTGAACGAATTTCTTGAAGTCATAGGTGTAAGCAACACCGATGGTCGGGCCGTGATAGCCGTTGCACCAGGTTACATAGTATTTGTCGTCGATTTTGCAGACACGCGGGTCATAACGGTACTCTCTTGTCAGAATCTCCTCGTCAGCGCCCTCAAATTTGATCGGTTCATCCTCGATCTCCCAGTGGATACCGTCTTTACTTCTTCCAACGAAGATGTCCATGCTGATGGAACGGCTGTCGCAGCGGAATACACCTACGTATCCGTCCTCGAACGGTACGACTGCGCTGTTGAAGATACTGTTGGAACGTTTCTGCTCGTAACGGCCGATGATCGGGTTCTGATCATAGCGCCATACCGGCATGTGCTCTCCTGCTGGTTTTTCCTGCCAAGGCATATCCGGCAGATTGTTTCCGATGATTTTACTCATGATTGTTTCCCTCTGTGAAAATTATTTTTTTCTTTCTCTCTTGTCACGCCATACGGACATTTTTGATCTTTCGATCCGATACTTCTATCTTCGTCCATTTCTGCGCAAAAGTCAAGTGTTTTTGTTCACTTTTATGTAAATTTTCGTTTTCTTTGTTACTTTTTATCGTTCATTTATTTTCTATTTGTGTTCATCTTTGTTCACAAATGGATTTTTTCTATTTTTCGTACGGTTTTCTTCCCCGCAGAATGTCGGCATACCAGAATACAATCTCTGAAATGTGGTGCAGATCGCCTTCTTTGCTGATGCTTCTCCAGGACGCTTTATACTTCATAAACCAGGTTTCCAGCCGTCCCGCAAGTGCCGCGCAGGCTGTCTCATCCTTTTCTTTTCCAAGCTCAATGTCACACATTCTCGCGCCCGTCTCATTCCAGATGTCAATCGCTTCCATCGTGAGTTCCAGCACCGGAACCATTGGACGGCAGGATTCTTCCAGAGCACCGGCTGTCTTTTTCAGTTCTTTTTTCAGAGCCGCAATTGTTTCCTTTGCAGCTGCACGCTTCGCCTCATCCTGGATTCTCGCGTCAAACAGCGCATTCCGGTTGTTCGGATGACCGAGCACTTTTTCCTCGTAAACGACGTTGGCATCCCACCAGTCAAAGATGGAGCATTCTGCCGTTTTTGCCATATAGGAAACGAATTTTCCGCTCCGGTCGCCGTAGGCCAGACGGGAAATCTGTTCATTCAGCTCCTCAAAGCTGTCGGTATCGTCTCCCCAGGAGAAGACGGCTCCATAGATCATGCCAGGAAGGGAAAAGTCCGGCTGATTGATGTGGCCGCAGTCACCCCAGTCTGTGTTCAGAACACCTTCCGCATGGTATTTTCTCGCATAGCCGCACATCCGTGCGATATTTTTGTAGCTGTTCTCCACCAGGTTCATCCACTGGTTCCAGCCGCCGACCCCAGGACAGAGATACTGTCTTGCACCAGCTTCCGCCATCACTTTTGCCTCATGCTCTCTCTGCTCGGCTGCATAGCCCCAGGTCAGGCAGACGGTTTCCTCTGGCAGCTCTTTGATCAGCTCCGGCTGTGCGCAGATGATATCGCCCCAGAACATCGGCTTTTTGCCTTTTGCCACGAGAAACTCGCAGAGCTCTTTTACATAGTCGATATACAGGCGGTGAACGCCTTTCTCGTCTGCCAGCGGTTTCGATTTTCCTTTTCCAAGGTCGAACGTTTCGTCCGCGCAGATGTTGAATTTATCCGTGGCAAAAAGCGCCATGTACTCCTCGATCATGGCCTTGATCAGCTCGATCGCTCTGCCGCCGGAGACATCCACCGTGTGATGCTGCATCCGGTCCCAGAAGGAAAACGGCTCTTTCCAGCTGTCTGGGAATTCACAGAGGTCGCCATAGCTCTTTGTGGAGAGCAGCATGTACAGATGGCCGAACGTTGCGATCGACGGCACCAATTCGATATGAAGCTTTGCGCAGTACGCATCCAGCTCGCGGATTTCCTCTGCCGTAAGCGGCGTCTCATCGCGCCACATCTCGGAAAGTCCGGAGAACAGATACGTGTGCTCCACATAGAGCTGCAGCTGGTTCAGCTTGTAGTACGCCATGCGGTCTGCCACCTGTTTTAAATAGGAAAGTGTCAGCACACGGCCTCTCGTCTCATCGAGATAATAGCCGCGCACCGGCAGATCCGGCTCATCCTCGATCCGCACGGCAGGAAGCAGTGCACCGTATTCGTGCATCATCTGGCACAGCGTCTGCACACCGTAGAGCACGCCGGCTCCGTCTCCGCCCTGGATGCGGATTTCCTCCTCTGTCACCTGCAGCACATACTGCTGGCTTTTCCTTGTCTCATCCAGTTCCAGTACAATCGCGCCGGTCTCTTTTCTTCCCGGAACGCCGTATCCGATATCGTACTGCATTCCGGTTTCCTTTTTGATTCCCTTCTGCAGCACTTTCGCATACGTATCCCCATTTCCCAGCAGTCTGCCATCCAGTACAATTCTGCCGTCATAGCAGAGTGCATGTTCCCCCGTCAGGAGTTTTACCTCTTTTGGTTTTGGTAAAAATTTCATTTTCCTTCTCCTCTTGTTTTTTGTTTTCTTTGTAACCATAGAACTTTCACTGAACGTTAAGTAACATTTTGAAACCACTTTTCTCTTCTCCCCCATCCTACCATATTTTTTCCACATATTCCACAATAATTTGTAATTTTCTTCAATTTTTTTCAAAATTTCTTCCTGTTCTGCTCTTTTATATGTAAAGTAACTTTTGTTTCCCATTTTCATTCCGGAACAAAATCTGTTTTTTCGGATGAATGCGATCATCGGCTTTACCGCTCTGGCTGCCGCCCACGTCAATCAGCCGGACCAGGTGCAGGAATACCTGAACAAGATTTCCACCTCCGGCCAGCACCTTTTTCCGCCTGAACCAGATTCTGCTGAATCTGCTGAGCAATGCCACGAAATTCACACAGAACGGCAGCACCATCATTGTCCGTATTATTCAGAAACCGTACTATAAAAAAGGGTATGCGCTCTACGAATTCCACGTCCGCGACAACGGCATCGGCATGAGCCGGGAATTCCAGGAGCACCTCTTTGAATCGCTTACACGCGAGGAGACTTCTACGGTCAGCGGCATTCAGGGTACGGGACTTGGCATGGCGATCAACGTCAGCCATATGGTACAGGAAATCGCGATGGAGCTCCTTTCGAACGCCGGATTTTCCGTCAGCCTTGCAGACGACGGCGATGTTGCCGTTGAGACGCTCCGCACCGCAGCGCCGGATCAGTTCGATCTGGTGCTGATGGATATTCAGATGCCGAAACTCGACGGATACTCTGCAACGCGCCAGATCCGCACGCTGGACAGCGCCATTGCCAAAGTGCTTGGCTGATTCCCCTTTCTTATCTGCCGGAACCGTGAATTTTCTCTTACTCGAAAAAGAGGAGAAAAAGTTCACGGCTCCGGCAGATTTTTTCTTGCATTCTTTCGGGGAAGTGTGCTAGAGTGAAGGTATCATATTTTATAAGAGGTGCTTATTTTGGATATTAATTACGAGTTATATAAGGTTTTCTATTACGTTGCCACCACACTCAGTTTTTCCGAGGCCTCCAAGCTGCTTTTTATCTCGCAGTCGGCGGTCAGCCAGTCGATCAAGGTACTGGAGAAAAAGCTTGGAATCACGCTCTTTATCCGCAGTACAAAGCGCGTGCAGTTAACGCCGGAGGGAGAAACGCTGCTGCGCCACGTAGAGCCTGCGATCAACCTGATTGCGCGCGGTGAAGCACAGATTATGGAAGCGGGAACGCTTGGCGGCGGCCAGCTCCGCATCGGCGCGAGCGACACAATCTGCCGCTATTTCCTTGTTCCGTACCTGAACCGTTTCCACCGCTCCTTTCCGAATGTCCACATCAAGGTGACAAACCAGACTTCGACCCAGTGCGTCGATCTGCTGGAATCCGGCCAGGTGGATTTCATCGTGACCAATTATCCAAACTCGCATCTTTCCAGCCGTCTTCAAACGATTCCGATTCATTCGTTCCACGATATCTTCATCGCAAACGGCGAATATTACCCGGAACTGGAAAACAGGCCGGTTCACTTAAAAGAGCTGCTGCAGTACCCGATTCTGATGCTCGACCGCAAGAGTACGACGAGTGAGTTCCTGCACAGCCAGTTTCAGCGGTTCCAGCTCGACCTCGTGCCGGAAATTGAGCTTGGCAGCAACGATCTTCTGATCGACCTGGCGAGTATCGGCCTTGGCATCGCGTTTGTGCCGGACTACTGCCTTGTAAAAGAGACGGCGGCCTTCCAGCTCGACCTCGTGGAGGAGCTTCCGCCGCGCCAGCTTGTCGTTGCCCACAGCTCCCATCTGCCGATCCCGCAGGCGGCAAAAGAGTTCATGAGCATGCTGGAAAAAGGCGCCGAATAACTTTTTCCGATCTATACGTCAAAAGAGGCAGGATCCTCAAGAAATTTTTCTGGATCCCTGCCTCTTTTTCTGTTTTTATGATCCGTTCTGGATTTACTGCTCGCTGCCGTCTTTCTGCACCGGTTCGGATGCTTCCGCTTTTTCCGGGCTTTCTGCATCCGCTGCTGCCTTTCCGGCTTCTGCTTTCAGATACTCTTTGAGCTCTTCCGGGCTGGAGATCTGAATGTTGCGGTTTACTTTTGCATCGTATGTATCGGCTCTCATGATTTCGGAGAGATCGACACCGGTCGCCTCTTTCATCGACTCAAACAGCTTTGCCATCACCACCGGCACATTGCCCGCTACGGAGCCGATGCCGTTGTCTTCGCTTCCGCCGCCGATGATCGTAATCTTGTCGATCTGGCTGAGCGGCTCTGCGATCTTTCCGGCGATCTCCGGCAGAACCTTGATCATCATCTCTGCCATTGCGGCTTTGTTGTAGCGCTGGTAAGCCTCAGCTTTCTTCTCCATACCTTCGGCCTCTGCAAGTGCCTGGGCACGGATGGATGCGGCTTCCGCCTCACCTTTTGCCTTGATACCGAGTGCTTCCTGCTCCATCGCATAGCGCTGGGCTTCTGCCTGGGCTTTCTTTGCCTCCGCCTCGCGGATTTTTTCGAACTGGTCTGCCTCTGCGTCTTTCTGACGGCGGTACAAATCTGCCTCTGCCTGCTGCTGTTTTGCGTAACGCTCGGCCTCGGCTTTCTTCTTGACTTCTGCCTCGAGGGATTTCTCGGTTACTTCTACTTCTCTGGCACGGAGCTCAACCTCGCGCTCCTGACGGGCGATGTTCGCATTCGCGGAAGTGATTTCCAGCTCTTTTCTCTGCTGCTCTTCCTGAATCTTGTACGCTGCATCTGCCTCTGCCTTTTTGATATCGGACTCTTTTTTCAGCTCTGCCGACTTGATTGCCAGATCATTGTTTTTCTTTGCGATCTCAGTCTCGGCAAGAACGCGCTCATCGTTCGCCTCTTTATTTGCACGCGCCTGGGCAATTTTGATTTCTTTCTCGGAATTGGCACGGGCGATCGCCGCGGATTTCTTGATTTTTACGATATTGTCGATACCGAGGTTTTCAATGACCTGATTGGAATCGACGAAATTCTGTACGTTGAAGCTGATGATGTCAAGTCCCATCGCAGCCAGGTCCGGTTCTGCATTTTCTTTGACCAGCTCCGCAAACTTCTGACGGTCGGAAACCATCTCTTCCAGACGCATCTTTCCAACGATCTCACGCATGTTTCCTTCAAGGACTTCTCTTGCAACCTTGGCAATATATTCGCTGTCGCGGTTCAGGAAGTTCTGGGATGCTTTCTGAAGCTTCTGCGGTTCGTCCCCGACTTTGATGTTGACGGCTGCATCCACCTGAATATTGATGTAGTCAGCGGTCGGCACGGCGTCGCTCGTCTTCACATCAATCGCTACCAGCTTCAGACTCAGCTTGTCCAGCCGCTCAAAGAATGGGAGCTTGATGCCGGCTTTACCGATCAGGATCCGCTGGCCTTTTTGGAAACCGGAAATAATAAATGCGGTATCCGGCGGCGCCTTCACATAACCGCTCGCCAGAATGGCAAGAATGATCACCACAACGGCGATCACGGCAATCATGGTTGCATGTTCGAATACAAATTCCATCTTGTTTCCTCCCTTTTTTCTGCGGATGCTTTTCGCTCCGCGTTCTGCTTTTGTGTCTGTGTTATTTTCACTATAGCATTTTTTGCGGGATAGATACAACTGCATTATTATTACGATTTTGTAAGATTTCTGTTCGGGCAAAAACAATCCGCTGGAGCAGATTCTGATATGCCTTGCAACAAAAAAACGAAGGAGCTTCTTTTTACAGAAACTTCTTCGCCTTTCCTTTTTTTCACTGATCCTGCTCTTATGCTCTTTCGACAATCTTCTCCAGCGCTTTTGTGATCGCTGCTTTCAGCTCCGTCTGATCTGCCGGTGTCTTGACGGCCAGCTGACGGATCAGTGCTGTTACGTGATCGTCTCCAACCTCACCAAGGCTCGTAACGGCCGCGATTTTTACGTCTACATCGTCTACTTCCAGAAGAGAAGTCAGAATATTAACAGAACCATCATTTCTCGAAGCTGCACAGGCTTTTGCAAGCGCTACCTGCGTTGTCTTGTCCGAATCCAGATACTGTTTTCTTAATTTGTCCCATTTTCCTTTTTCCACCATTTTTTTCAGCTTGTCTTCCGATGCCTCTTTTGAACCAAACATTGTAAATCCTTCTTTCTTTTTGCTCTTATTTTTGGTGGATGCAGCAACTGCCGCGGCGAATCAAAAAGGTTCGTAGTGTTTTTGCTGTCGTCCCTGTCATGTCCGCCACATTGCAACCATGCTCTCGTCCATAACAGAAATTATACTCCTTTTCTTCTGGTTTTTGAACAGAAATACTATAAAGTTTTTATAAAAATTGTTACTTTTTCACATTTTTTTCTTGTTGTTCTGCTTTTTATTTCAGATATCCCGTATATTCCGCCGTATGCAGCAGTTTATTGGCGTTTTCCACGCGCTCTTTGGTCGGCGGATTGATGCCTTCGAGTTTGTATGGGATTCCTAAGGTTTCCCATTTGAATACGCCGAGGGTGTGGTATGGGAGAACCTCTACGCGCTGTACGTTGTGCAGGCTGTGTAAAAACTCATCGAGGCGAATCAGGTATTCATCGTAGTCGCTGCGTTCCGGGACGAGGACGTGGCGGATCCAGACTGGTTTGCCGATCTCGTCAAGGTAGCGCGCCAGGTCGAGGATGTTCTCGTTGGTGCAGCCGGTCAGCTCTCTGTGCGCCTTGTCGTCAATCAGCTTGATATCGAGCATCAACAGGTCGGTGTATTTCATCAGCTCATTAAATTTGCTGAAATACGGCTCCTCTCTTGTGAACGGATTTCCACTGGTATCCAGCGTTGTGTGAACGCCGTTCTTTTTTGCCTTGCGGAACAGCTCGATCAGGAAGTCGATCTGCAGCAGCGGTTCTCCGCCGCTTACAGTAATGCCGCCCTTTTCGCCCCAGTAATTTTTGTAGCGGAGCGCCTTTTTCAGCACCTCATCTGCGGTCTGCCAGTCGGCATCTTTCATCGTCCAGGTATCCGGGTTGTGGCAGAACTGGCAGCGCATGTTGCAGCCCTTCACGAAAATCACGTAGCGTACGCCAGGTCCGTCGACGGATCCGAAGCTCTCGATCGAATGGACCGCGCCCTTTACCGGGCCATTGTTATTCTGATTCATTTCACTCATATTTTTTCCTCTTCTTTCCAACTTACTATCTTTCTATTTTTCTGTATTTTCCGGTCAAATTTCAGGGTTCTGCTTGATTATACGGAAATCCGCGGTTCTTTTCAAGTCATTTCCATGTACAAAATCGAACACATGGCAGGATAAAAATTTGGTTCGCTATATTGCATTATGATATAGTCTGTGTTATGATCTACTCAACAAGGAGGTGTTCATATGAATCCACAACTCAAAAAGGGCGTCCTCGAGCTCTGTGTCCTCTCCCAGCTGACAAAAGAGGACAAATACGGCTATGAGCTGACAGACGCCATTTCCCGCGAAATGTCCATCGCCGCAGGAACGCTCTATATGATTTTAAAACGACTCAAGGAAGCCGGTTACGTGGAAACGTATCTGCAGGAATCCGCATCCGGCCCTGCCCGGAAATATTACCATCTGACTGAAGCAGGAACAGCTTATCAGCAGGAGAAAAAACAGGAATGGCTGGATTTCACCCAGCAGATCAACCGACTGATTTCAGATGAAACGATCTGACGATAGAAAGGAAAATCATGATGAATACAACGTATGAAACTTATATGAATGCATTGAAACAGGGCCTTGCATCCTTTGATTCTGCCGCCGCAGAGGAAATTTTAAACGATTTCGAATCCCATTTCGCCGACGCCCGCAGCCAGGGTCTCTCCGATGAGGAAATCTGTGCGGAACTCGGCAATGTCGACGATGTCCTCGAATTTTTCCGTCAGGAATATGCCACAACGGAGCAGCCTGTTGCAAACGTGCTGCCACAGGAGAAAACCCACTCCAATTCTGAAGAAACACATCCGAACTACCCGTACGCCCCTTCCACCGCCATCACCGCTATGGAAATCTCCCTGCGGAACGCTTCTGCCGACTTTGCTCCGGGCACTTCCGCTTCGGTTGAGTTTGACTTTTCCGGCGACTTCGATCCGGACCGCTTCGAAGCAGGCATTGAGGGCAATACGTTCTGTCTGCGAGAGAAAAAGCTCATCCCTTCCGTATTCTGGAAACATCTTTTCTGCAATAATCACCAGAAAGAGGTGTTCTCCTTCCAGGTGCCGTCCACCGTACAGAAGCTGACGCTCCGCTCTTTGAACGGCGCGACCGGGCTTGATACCCTCTCCCTTACTACGCTCGAAATTTCCGCCACAAACGGCAAAATCACCGGCGATTCCCTTTCCGCATCCAGCTGCCGCATACAGGCTGCGAACGGAAAGATCGTCCTGACCCGTCTGCGCACAGACAGCCTCGATGTTTCCGCCACAAACGGCAGACTTGAAATCACCGGCGACTGCTCCCGCGCAGCTTTAAACGGTGTCAACGGCAAAGTCCTCTTCGAGGGAACCTGTTCCGAGTCCCTGACAGCAAAATCCGTCAACGGTTCCGTGAAACTCCATCTCCCGCACGACCTTGCCGATGCGTCCATTCATGCATCCACGACAACCGGAAAAATCCGCCTCGTCTCCAATGGAAGAACGGAATCCTACACAAAAACATTCACCCGCTCCGGTATTTCTGCCTTCACCATTCAGGCAAGTACCGTCAACGGAAATGTCCTGCTCTCTGACTTGCCGGCAGAAAACTGACAAAAAAGAATGGACTGGATAAAATGTTTTTCTTTAGTCGACTGATATGTAAGAAGAACACTGACTACAAAATCAGTGTCCTTCTTTCTTCCTTTACATATATTTCATAATAGTCGGCAATAATACATTCATATCTATTGGTTTTGCAACATGATCATTCATGCCACTTGCCAAAGCCATCTTCTTATCTTCTTCAAACGCATTTGCTGTCATTGCAACAATTGGAATCTGCGATTTGTTACCGTCTTTCAGTTCTCGAATTCTCCTGGATGCTTCATATCCGTTCATAATCGGCATCTGAATATCCATCAGAATCAGACTGTAGTAATTTTGCTTTGCTTTGTTAAACATATCAATACATGCAACGCCGTTCTCCGCTCTTTCTATCATGATTCCCTCTTCCGTCAAAAGTTCCGTTGCAATTTCTGCGTTCAAGTCATTATCTTCTACCAGAAGAACCCTTTTTCCTTCCAGTTTTTTGATATTCAACTGACCGTCTGCATGTTTCGGATTCCTTTCTTCCGCATTTGCTATTTTTAATGGAAGCGTGATTGTAAAAGTAGAACCTGCTCCCGGTTTGCTCTGAACTGTGATCTTGCCATTCATTAAATCCACCAGTTTCTTCACGATTCCCATGCCAAGTCCGCTACCTTCTATTCCGCTGTCTGACGAAGATCGTTCCTGTGAAAATGATTCAAAAATATGTTTTTGGAATTCTTCTGACATTCCGATTCCGTTGTCTGCTATGATAAGCTCTAATACACTCCAACCTTCTTTTTCGCCGGGATATTGGTTCAATGTACAGCTTATGTTACCGCCTTCACCCGTGTATTTCACAGCATTACTCAAAATGTTAATCGTAATTTCAGATGATCTTGCATCATCCATATGCAGGTATGGATATCGAATGTTCTTATTGACTTTCAGTGTTTGATGTTTTTCTTCTATCGGTTTTCTAAACATATCAATACATAAATCAAAGTTTTTAGAAACATCTGTTATTGTTTCATCCAGCGTTGCTTGGTTGTTTTCGATTCGTGCTAATTCAAGAATGTTATCAATCAAATGCAGCATTTTCTTTCCGCACAATAATATTTTTTCAAAGTAATCCTCTAATATAGTTGGCTCCTTTAAATGTTTCTCTCCCAATTCTGCATATCCAATGATTGCATTCATAGGGGTACGAATATCATGAGACATATTAAATAGAAATGTTGATTTTGCTTTATTAGCTGAATCGGCCAGTCTTGCAGCTTCCTGCAACAGTTTTTGCTGTTTCTGCTCATTTTCTTTTTGCTTCTTATATACAGAATATCCACAGGTACATAATATTACCAAAATACACGCTGTAATGCATCCCAGTACAATACTTAACTTATTCGTCTTCTCAACCATTCCATACGCTTTCTGCATATCCATTTCTATGCAGAAAGCACCTATCACTTCATTAGATTCATCTTCCGCTGTCACAGGATAACAGGCTGTAAAAATAGGTCCCCATGTTGTATCAACAATATCCTGAGAATATACTGTTTTTCCAGAAAGTGCTTTTTCTATATAAGGAACCATCTCCTTTTCAATCGGATCTCCTGGATGTCTGACGTCACCAGCCGATGGATCCAGTCCGTCTACAACGTAAATCAATCTACCGTCTTCATTTCTGGTTGCTGTGTAAATATATCTCGTAGAATTCAGCGTTCTGATTTCATTCATATATGTCGACATATTCTTGAATAGTTCTGTATTCTCATCAGCTTTACTTTTTATTTCATTAAAATCTTTTCGTCCCAGTCTGTCATTTACCAGCTTATGAACCGCATCTGCACTGGAAATATCTCGTTCAATTTCTGTTTTCAGAGCAGTTTTGGTATATGCTTGTTGTAAAATAAAAGTATATGCGACAACAGCCAAAATCACCATTGCCAGAAGGAATACCAACCGTCCCTCAAAAATTTTCCAATGATTTACCGGATTTTGATCTTTTCTTTTTTGTTTTATATAGTTATTTTTCATCATCGTATTTCACATGCCTTTTATCTAATTTTAATTTAATACAAAAACGTCTCAACTCTTCACGTATTTTACAAACATGGGTTACATTTCCAGACTCATCCCTTTTTTTTACAGTAAAAAGCATTCTGTGCCAACTGCCATCACACATACGGTATTCTGTGGAAATGCATTCTTCCGCCTTCAATCTTGATGAAAGTGTAGAGATATCCAGAAATGGACGGATCAGCGAGCGGTATTCAGATGCAGCCATTGTATCACAAAACTGATACAGTTTCTGTTCTGTCATAACCAAATCCTCTCTCTATGTTTCCTGTCTGCTTATCCCATGCACCTAGAAGGCTCCTGATTGCTGCGGTTGCCTCATAATCATTCATGACAGGCATTTTGCTTTCTCAACTCTTCGCTTATGGTCTGCTTAATTTTTTTATCATCCAACGGCTTTGCAAGATGTGCGTTCATTCCTGCTTCCATACACCTTTCGGCATCTTCCCTGAATGCGTTTGCAGTCATAGCAATGATAGGGATAGTTTTTGCATCTTGCCGCTCCAGAGCTCTTATTGTTCTTGTAGCTGTAAGACCATCCATCACCGGCATCA
Source organism: Blautia sp. AF19-13LB (assembly GCF_003479105.1). NCBI lineage: Bacteria > Bacillati > Bacillota > Clostridia > Lachnospirales > Lachnospiraceae > Blautia > Blautia sp. AF19-13LB. The sequence continues at coordinate 4,751 of NZ_QUGO01000015.1, read as the reverse complement.
TAACATCCATCAAAATAACATCATACGTTCCCGGTGCGGAAGCTTCAAAGTGCTGAACAGCTTCTAACCCATTGTTCACTGTTTCTACTTTAGCACCATTTTCCGTCAGCATGAATTCTGCTATTTCCGCATTCAGCTCATTATCTTCAACCAGCAATATCCTGATATCTGATATATCTGCATCAAAATCTTCTTTTTCTTCTGACCGTGCATTCGTATCAATTTTAAATGGAAGTATTACGGTAAAACAGCTTCCTTCACCAAGCTTGCTTTCAACGGTTATGGTTCCGCCCATCTTTTCTACAAGTTGTTTCACAATAGGCATTCCCAGACCTGTCCCATTATAATCAGAACGTGGGGAATTATCTGCCTGTACAAATGGAGTAAACAATTCATTTTTTATAAATTCTTCTGACATTCCAATTCCATTATCTCTTATTTTAAATTCACATGTCATGTGATCTTCTGATCTTTCAATCGTTCTCATACTCATGTAAATAGAACCATTCACCTTATTGTACTTCATACTGTTTGTAAACAGATTCATCAATACTTTTTTCAGATGAACTGCATTGCTCCAAACATATATACCACTGTAATCATCATGTTCTCCTATAACATGAAGTCCTTTTTCTTCTGCCTGAAAGTATAGCGACTCCGTGATTTCTTTACATACCTGATCCAGATTGATGGATTCATCACCAAAAACCACGGTATCCGATTCTAACTTTGCCATATCCAAAACATCATTTACCAATGATAATAGCAGTTTCGAAGACTCATTTATTTTATTCAGGCAATCTTTTGCCCGCTCACCATCATTTCCGCTTTTTTCAAGAATTGTAAGCATGCCCATAATGCCATTGATCGGTGTCCTGATGTCATGAGACATGTTATTTAAAAAGGAAGTCTTAGCCTTATTGGCACTCTGTGCTTCTACAAGTGCATTTTGTAATTCCTGCCGTTTTTCTTCCAGTTCCTGATTCAGTTTTAATGCCTGTTCAGCAGATTTCTTGAATCTTTCCTCCGCACGTTTTGACTTCTTCCAAGAACGAAGAATGATACACAGAACAACGAAAAAAGAAATTCCAACGATAAGTGAAACTGTCAGTAAATTATCCTGAATAAAATCCCTCACTGTAACTTTTCGTGAGGAAGCATTATACGAAACTACTGCACCCGAAAATTGAGCTGTAGGCATAGATGTCAGTGTTTTATTCAGAATGGACAAAAGAACCGGTTCTCCCTGCCGAACAGCAAATGGAACATCGGCTTCTTTTGTCAGGAAAACACTATGAAGCTTATTATTTTTCAAATAGTCAGAAACAGTACCTGAACTGCTTACAATGCAATCTGCCTCCCCTTTCTGCATCGCTTTTACTGCTGCATCTGATGTCCCATATTCTATAATCTCCCATTTTGGATAATTGTATGAAAGATATGCCTTCAATGAAAAATTATCTTTTTCAACGGCAACTGTATTCTCTTTATTTTCATCAAAAGAATCCTTTGCCGTAATTGCTGCCATATTGAGAGTCAATAGCGTATCCGACAAAGCAACTCCTTTTGTTTCTGCAAAGTATGGATTCTGGTTTGTATGAAAAATCAGGTCTATTTTTCCATCCTGCAATGCCTGAAGCAGTTCACTTCTTGTATCATACCCCTTTAATTCAAATTCCAGAGTCTGACCTTGCAGACAATTTTCTGCAAGATCCACATAATCTGTGATAACACCTGTCAATTTGCCTGTTGATGGATCTACACTACTGATACCTCCATCCTGATTCAGATACCCTATCCTGATTGCTCCATGCTGCCCGATCCACTCCCTTTCTTCTTTTGAAAGAAACGAGCTGCTCTGTGCAGAAAGATAACGCCTGTAGAGATCATCAGTGTAAAATGGATTGTCATCCTTGATTCTGCGCATAGCACTATCCAGTGCTTCTTTGATATCCGGACGTTCTGGATTTATAGCGAAATAGATTTCTGTCTCTCCAATACTTGTAATCGGTGAAATATCCGATTCTTCCCAACGGGATTCTTCTACCGAAACAAAGCAGTCAATTTCGTGTTTCGACAGTTTGTCCATAACTTCTGCGGTATTAGAAACATTGACATGCTGCGTATGCAGACCATACTTTAACTCCCATTCGTTAAGCACATCCTCCGTTATATTATCTTTAAGCACACCAATATTTTTTCCCTCAAAAGAATCCAAATTTCCTGCTGTAAGATCCATATTGGATGCATCCGTATAGATGTAATATTTCTCTTCCCCCATAGGCATATCGGAAAAAAGCATATTTTCAGCACGTTCGTCTGTATAGGAAATGCCACCAAGAATATCAATTTCTCCATTTTCCAACTGTGTAAAGCAGTTTTTCCAATCACTTGTTATGTATTTATATGTCCATCCTGCATAACCTGCAATATCTTGAAGATACTCATAACCATAGCCGCTTCTTTCTCCCTTTTCATTGACTACATTATAAGTTTCCTCAAAAGATCCTACCCGGATAACATGATCAGAATTTTCTTGGGCAGATGTGGAAACAGGAAAAACAACCAAACATATCATTATGCAAAATATAAAATAACAAAATTTGAAATTTCTTATATTCTGTACTAATTTGCACTTCTTCATCTTTCTCCCACCCTCCAGGCTACAGTCGCTTGCTTGCTTGCAGATTCTAATTTTACATTCATTAATGTTCAATACCTCCACAACATTTTTATAAATATCTTTGCGACAGCTTCTGCTGTACTTTTACTATAATTATACTCTACAGCCAACTTGTGTCAATTTACTAACAGAGTAATTACATTCTTTTACTCCTTAATCTTGCTATTACTCTCCCCACAAATAGAGCCAAACTAGAGCCATTCGATAAAACAAATGCCGAAAACCCGCATAAATACAGGCTTTCGGCATTTTAGTCCGTTACTCGAACTCCTTTGCGGACTGCGTTTCATGACACGCAAAGGCTGTTATTAGAAGTTTGTGTTTCGAACATGCGTTCTGATTTTGTGTTTTTCGCACCGCTTATGAAGAAATAAACTCCAAAATAACTCCATTTTACTCTTTATTATTTTGTTGTTCTTCTCTTGCGTACAGGAGATCCAATGCCTGACATACAACACCACTCATGCTCTGATAGTGTCTTTCTGCATACTCAACAAGTCTCTGTTTTTGTTCTGGAGTCACCCGTACTCGTATGTTTTCTTCTTTGCCATCTTTTGGTGTTTTTCTAGCCAAACATATCACTTCCTTTCCACAAGTACAGTTTACTACTGATTACTACAAAATGTCAATCTATTTTTGTTATATATATATTCTCTTGGACTAATCTTGAGCTATCTTGGACTAATTTACTTCTCACTCCTGTAGATCTTTATCTACAATCTCCCAGTAACCATTCTTTGGAGATCCATGTCTTATAAGAATACCATACTCTTTTAACTTCTTAATATTGTTCTCAATATTTCGACTGGCAACCCCAATTTTTTCAGCTAACTTAACTGCTGATAATTGATGATCTTCTGAAAGTAACTTTTTGACACTCCCCACAGCTAAAGCAGGGGGATTCCTGTTTCTTCCACCATTGCATTGGCAAATACCTTACGGTACTGCAATGTCTTACACGGTGTCCACAGGCTATATTTATACTGTTCCCGCATGCCCTGCGGTACAGTTTTCTTATCTTTATGCCGACTGCAGCTGCAGTCCTTTTTTCAAGATATTGATGCCTGCATTCGTATCCCGGTCATGAACTGCATGACAGCCGGGGCACTCCCAGATACGAATGCGCAGATTTTTCACCAGCGGATTCCGATAGCCACAGGCACTGCAGGTCTGGCTGCTCGGATACATCGTTGGTACTTTGCGGATTTCATTTCCATACCACACAGCTTTATATTCCAGCATTTCGAAAAACTTTGCCCACGAAACACTGGCTATCGACTTTGCCAGTTTATGGTTCCGGATCATTCCCTTTACATGCAGGTCTTCGATGCAGATGGTTTGGTTTTCACACACCAGCATCGTTGACTGTTTCTGCAGGAAATCATTTCTTTGATTCGTTACTTTTTCATGTACTTTGGCAACTCGAATTCGCTGCTTATCCCGGTTATGGGATCCTTTCTCTCTTCGGGAAAGTCTGCGCTGTTCCCTTACAAGTTTTCGCATCGAGCGTTCCAGATATTTGGGATTCGCTACTGTATTTCCGTTGCTGTCAGAATAGAACGTTTTGATTCCAACATCAATCCCAATCGTTCCACCCTGATTAGGTCGCGGTTCCGGTTCAAATTCAACGTTCAAAACCGCAAAATATTTTCCGGATGGCGTATGCTCAATGGTTACGTGATGAATGTTTCCCACTTCCATTGACTGACGCACTTTCACATATCCGAGCTTCGGAAGTTTGATATATCTTCCCACGATACGAATGTTGTCTTTTTGATTTACCGTTCTGTACGACTGAAAATGGTTATGTTTGCTTTTGAAAGTTGGATGGGACGCCCTTTTTTGAAAAAAGTTTACAAATCCCCGGTCAAGATCCCGCAATGACTGCTGTAATGCGATGGAATCGACTTCTTTCAGAAAAGCAAACTCTTCCTGCTTTTTCAGTTCCGTCAGCATGGCAGAAGTCTGGCCATAGCCGATTTTTTTCCCTTTTTCATAGCCTTCCTTACGCATGGCAAGTCCCCGGTTATAGATGAACCTGCAGCATCCCAGCGTCTGGTGGATGAAG
>NZ_QUGO01000014.1:0-104745 GCF_003479105.1 Blautia sp. AF19-13LB | reverse complement strand
GTATAACAATTCTCCCCAGTACTCATACAGATTTTTTGCATCTCCAATTCCAACCTTTGCCTGCATTTCAAGACGATAAGGAGTCACACCATCCATTGGTTTTAAAATGCCATAAAACGCAGACAAGATTCTTAAATGATTTTGCAAATACTCAAACTGCTGGATTTCAAACACAGATGGTGCCATATATTGAAATGCAATCCCTTCATATGCTAAAACAGCCGGAGTAAGCCTGTTATAAAGATCCATATTTTCCAATCTGTTAAAGTTCTGCTCTGCAATCTTGTCATTACATTTCCAGATAGCTTTCAGTTCTTCTTTTGATTTGCTTTTCATCCAGTTTAATACTTCTGCTGTCTTATCAATATAGACAGGCAGTTCAACCGGTGCTAAGTTATCGGTATCTACAATCATCTTTTTTGCAGGTGATAAAATAATCTTCATTATGCCAATTCCTTAAGCATATTTTCAGGATCATCTGCCGCCTTGACTTTATCATTTGCCTTTATAATGATTCCCTGCTCATCAATAAGATATGTAGTTCTTACTACACCCATAGATACTTTTCCATAATTTTTCTTTTCTTTCCAGACATCATATGCTTCAATAACTTTACGCTCCGGATCTGCTAATAGCGTAAATGCCAGTCCGTATTTTTCTTCAAATCTCTTGTGAGACGCTACAGAGTCCTTGCTTACTCCGAGAATAACAGCTCCCTTCTCAGTAAACTGTGGATAACGCTCAGAAAAGCCACATGCCTGCTTCGTACATCCTGGTGTATTATCCTTTGGATAAAAATATAAGATCACTTTTTTTCCTGCATAATCGCTTAATTTATGCATTTCTCCATTCTGATCCGGCAATTCAAAGTCCGGTGCTTTTTTTCCTAACTCTAACATTTACTATTCCTCCGCTTTTGTATTTTCCACCTGTTTTCTTGTTCTTTTATTACCTGAAATCATTTTATGTCCCGTATACATAGACATGATCATACATATAAGAGTGCTACACGCAAAATACCTATGACCTGATTTGGATCCTTTATATCCAGTATAAAAAGTTCCAATCATAGTAATTAACGCTCCGATTGACCAATACTTATGTGCTTTCATTTTATACCTCCAAATTGATTAAGCTGTTTCCAAAATAAATATCTCTGGATCATTAACAATATTATACATTCCATCCATTACTTTTGACAAGCAGGGAAAGAAAAATACTCAATCCAAATACAAAAGGATGTATCACGATAATTCTTGCATTACCTTGACGCATCCTTTCGTGTTGTATTTTTTTATTCTTCTTTTCATTATTTTTTAATTTACAGATACCCTGCGTCATTGTTCCCATTTGGCAGAATGTATACCAGGTTCGTGGCTTATATGCCTTAGACACTGTGCTGTTTGGCTCATAAACCTCAACCTCCTTGTGCTTAGAGTATATGAAATTTTAGCTTTATCTTGTAAGTTTGCGAATATCCGTATAAACAAAAAAGCCCTTTGAGAAAAGGATTTTTCCTCTCTCAAAGGGCAAGTTGGCAAACAGGAAGTTTTGCATACGTTATTCTTCTAATATTTTTGTAGGGTTCGCATAGAAAAAGTGTTACAGACTTTTTCTCACAGTCTCCAATCCCATGTAACCATCACCAGTGTTAAAACCTTTCATTGCCAACTCCTCCATTTCTTTGAATTTTATGATTTAATCTTCTTTGATGGTTACAGTGTATATCAATAGGTGGGGTATAAAAATCCCTGCTCTTTTATACTGCTATCCTTCTAAGACAAAAGGCCCAGAATACTTTTTCCTGAGCCTTTCCATCCTGTTGTTTTCAATTATAGATAAAGCTATTATGCAACATTCTGATTCTCATCATCTAGTTGAGGTAAATCTTCATCGCTACCAATTGCTTTTAAACCTAACATTGTTACCGTCACTCCCAAAGCTAATGTTACAACTCCCCCAATCGTCTTGAACACTCGCTCATGAAATTTCTGCTGCTGTAAATATAATTCCGTTATTTTATCAGCTTCTTCCATCATTTTTTCAGAAAAGTCCCTTCTTTCCTCCTCTGTTAAGTTTTCTTGTTCCAGCTGATTTGCGAAGGTCTCAAGAACATACTGATGTGCATGAACTGCTTGTTCATATTCTTCTTTATTTGTTTCTAAAATTGTTTTGCATAACTGTGTATAATTTTCTATTGCTGATTCCACAAACTCTACATATACTGGGAACTGCTTTATTATTTCAAGCGCCACTTCCTTTTCCATATATGGAATCATAGATGTAAACTCCATCACTTTATCCTTTGTTAAATTTCGAAATGATTCAATTTTTAACGCTTTTTTTACAGCTTCTTCTGAATGATATCTTTTTCTTATTTTCTTTTCCATGATTATGTTCCTACTTTGCTTCTTTGCGAATGGTGCCAATTTTTTTGTCACTTCTGGTATCTCTTCCATTTTTGTTTCTAATAGTCCCCGGTGGAAGACCATGCTTCTTTTCAAATGTTCCTACTCTACAATCACTTCTAGTTTTCCTCATGTTTTTTCTTCCTTTCATAATTCCGTATCAACAATGCACTTGTTGTTTACTGATGCTTCAAGTATAATAAAATCTATAAAGAAAATACACGCACAGCATGTGGACTTAACACCTGATAATTCTCATGTTCGGCGATATACGGGGAGGTTATTCTCATGGGGAAACAATCTACAAGAGAAAATAAAACAATTTATCAGATTTGCCGGGAAGAAGCCGGTCTTACCAGATTAGAAGCCAGCGAAAAAATGACTGCTGTTTCTGATTCTAAAATTGAAAAATTTGAATATGAAATGCAGGAACCTACACCTTATGATATTATCCAGATGGCAGACGCTTACGGGCGACCAGATCTCTGCAATTATTACTGCTCTCATAAATGCGAAATCGGTCACCGTTATGTCCCGGAAGTCGAAGTTTCTGACTTGTCCAATATAATCCTGGAAACCATTGCCAGTCTGAATGAGATTAATCCTCTTACCACACGTCTGATCCAGATTGCCCGTGACGGTAAGATCAGTGATGATGAGATCAAGGATTTTGCTTTTATCAGCAACAAACTGGATGAAATTTCTCTGGCAATAGATTCTCTGAATCTCTGGGTTGATAAAACAGCCGGAGAGCAGGGACTAAACATCGAATTGCTCAGAGAAGAAAAAAAGAAACAGAAATAAGTATGAAAAAACAAGGCAGCGAACCTATTTATGGTTCACTGCCTCTTTCCTTTACATATGCTGTAACTGGTTTATGATGTATTCCGTTCTGCTGATAGCTTCTTCCACCTGATGTCTGGCATTATTGATTCGATCCTGCACCATCCAATCCACAACAAATCCATCAAAAAAATAATCTGCAAAGGATAAGAAGTCTCCAGTATTGATGTTTAAATTACAAGCCATGTTCACATCATTTAATTCCCTACTGAAATTACGAAGATCATATTTCGCCTGTTCCATATTTTGTCTGGCCTGATCCATCTTGGAGTGTTTCAACATCGTAGAAAAGAATCCACCGCCAAACATATCCACCAAGCCCCAATTCTTTGCACTGTTCAGGTTCTCTTTTGCTGTCCGAAGACTACTTAACGCACGTTGTCCTGCTTCAATCGCTTCTCGTTTCTCTTTTTCTATATCATATCCCATAATTTCTTCCCTCCTCGTATTTTTATGAGTTAGATGATATAAGTGCAATGATTCCGCCGATGATCAACAATGGAAGTGCAATATAAATCAGTCCGCCAACAACCATTCCTATCAAAATCACCGGGAAAAATACAACTGTACAGAGCAGCTTTAAGATTCCCCAGGATGCTTTTACACCAAATATAAAAAATTTTCCAATAAACCAAATCATGCATATAGCAAATAATAACGATAACATATTCTACTCCTTCTGACTCCTGTTATGATTTGAATCATTCATTTTTTTGATTGTTTACTTGATATAAACTCAGATGTATTTCTCACACCGATTTTACTACTGAATTCTGGGTTCTTCTCTATTTTTTCAATCATCCGAATTATCCTTATTCTCTGTGCTGTATCCATCTGCTCACCTCATTCTAACAGTTCTGCCTTTTGATATTGTCAGTATAACCGGATAACTTTTCAAAATATATACCTAATACAAAGAATTGAACATATGTAATTCTCAATTTTCGAGGAATAGTTGTTCCTCCTGTTCTTTCATCAAAATTCTTCATCACGGAATGCTTCCAGATATTCATCAATAAGATCCAAATTAACTAACACGATTCTTTTGACATGGTATACTGCTCTGGCATCTTTTGCTAACTGTTAGAGTATATGAAGTTTTGGCTTTATCTTGTAGTTTGCGAATATCCGTATAAATGAAAAGTCTAATCCCCCAGCTATGCTGGGGGATTAGACTTTTCATTTAGCTTGTTTCTTGACTACTCAGGAAAAATATTTCTACCCGCGCCCCACCTGTATTTTCAGAATTTGAAAGTTTAATACCTCCACCATATTTTTCAGCCACAGTTTTTGCAAAAAATAGTCCCATCCCATAATGGGCTTCGCCATTTCTACTTGTGTCATCCATAAAAAACTGCTCTGTGCCATGCAATAATGCTTCTTTTGTAAATCCTGATCCGCTATCCTCCACAATGAATGTCAGCCGGTCATCCTGCTCCTTTGCGTCAATATAAATGATTCCATTTTCTTTTGTATGCTCCACTGCATTCTGAATCACATTCATTACGGCTCGGAACATTGGCTCATAAGCAATCGTTACCTTTTTGTCACTTTGTTCCGCCTTCCAATCTATCTTCTGGTGATAGATTTCTACCAGTCCGAGTGCCTGTTCCTTTATATCTGCGAAAAAATCTTCTAACCTCACCGTTGTATAGGTAACATCACTGCAATTCCATGATTTTGTGACATCTATCAACTGTTTTACATAACTTTGTATCTGTATTGTGCCGTTTAAAACATAAGTGATATTTTTCTTCTGTTCTGTGGTCAGTTCAGTCTCTGAAAGTAGTTCTGCATTTCCCCGTACAATCGTAAGAGGTGTTTTAATATCATGCGCCAAAGCAGACATCTGCTGTTTCTTTTCCTGCTCTGTTTTCCACTGCTTTTCTAAAGATCCTCGCAATGCATCTCGCATATCATCGATTGCCGATAAACAGTCATCAAACTCTTTGATACCGGAACAGGATGTCTCATATTCCAGATTTTGATCCTTTATTTGTCTGATTGCGTCTAATACAGGCTGCATCTGCTTTTTGATTCTTTTTCCAAAACGTATGGACGGAATGATGATAATCGCTACCGCTCCAATCACTGACATAATACTCATCACATTCTGTGGTCCTATAAAATGCTCCCTCAAAAAAGCTGAATGATATTGAGGTGTCAGGCGATATTGCAATACAACATATTCATTTTCCCTTACAATTACTTTATAAAAATATTTCCCGGATGCGTTTCCGTACTTTGCAACATTCCATGCTATCTGTTCGTATTGTTCTGACAGATCTCCACCTATTTTCTCTCCATTCTCTGAAAAGATTACATAATCGCAAAGTGCGGGAATCATCTCAGCAGTCACTTTATCCGCACGTAGAATCGTATCATATGCTTCATTAATCTTTTGCTCTGCATAATTTGCCGGATAAATACAGCCCACACTAATCAAAAGGCACAGCAGCAGATAAGCAACAATCACCAAACCAACTAATGATCCAAGCATGACCAGTACATATCTCATAAAAATCCTGCTGAGTGCATTGCTTCTCTTTACTCTTCCCATTTATATCCAATCCCCCAGACTGTTTTTATCGGCATATAATCATAATCCGCAAATTTTGCTCTTATATTTTTGATATGCGTGATTATAGTACTGTCATTACTCTCATTGTCAAAGCCAAAGACCGCTTCCAATATCTGTTCCTTCGAGAAAACCTGTCCTCTGTTTTTAGCCAGAAATTCACAGATTTCGTACTCTGCTTTCGTAAACGGAAGTTCTTTATCATCCATCAACAGTTTCTTTTGAGACATCTGAATGCAGACTCTCCCTAAAACCATCCGGACAGAATGTTCCCTGTGCTCTCTTCTAAGATGTGCATTGATCCTTGCCCGAAGTTCCATCACTCCAAATGGCTTTGAAATATAATCATCTGCTCCTAAAGAGAGTCCGTTTACCAGACTGTTTTCCTCCGTTTTTGCCGTAAGAAACAAAATCGGACAATCCACAAGTATCCTAATTCTTTTGCATAATTCGAAGCCATCAATTCCAGGCATCATAATGTCCAGTAAAATCAGGTCATAACGATGTAATTCTTCCATATTAATTTTTAGTGGATTACTTACTTTGGTAACCAGATGTCCATCCTTATTCAAAATGCTTTCTATCATTTCCAAAATTGCCGGTTCATCATCAACTGCCAGTATTTTTGCCATAGTTTCCCTCGATTCTATTCCGATATTCTGTTTCCTTCCCAGTGGTTTACCCACCAAAAATAGTATACCATACTAATCCCTGTAAATATTAAGCAACCTGGTATGAATGACAACCATTCACCTACACTAGTTTCTCCCAATACAGATTGCAGATAAGTATATGGTACTCTACCCGTCCAGCAGACAAATACATATTTCCACACATAATCTCCAAGTCCGGTAAGCATCAATGCACTAATTAGTCCTGATATAATCCCTGCTCCAATGGATACCCCTTTTCCAAACTGAAAAGCCAGAATCAGCTGCCACAGATAAAGTGGAACACTGCTTCCCCACAGCAGCAATGCTGCAAATATACATCCTTTCATGATTTCGATATCGCTTGATGCGATTCTTCCAAATCCAATTCCGAATATGATTGCTGTCAATAGGATAGAGCACAGACACAAAACCAGTAGCATCAACAGTTTCGATAAAAATGCTGCAGGTTTATCCGGTAAAGACAACAGGTTTTGAAAATTACCTGCATTTTGTTCTTGTTCCATCACACTTGCTGTAAAAATTCCAATAAGTACCGGAAGTCCTGCTCCTATTGCCTGATAAAATGCAATCACTTTCATATTTTCATTCCATGGTGAAAAAAAGTAATATATTAAAAATATAACGCTGGTTATAATCGGAATCAGTAAGTGTGCCAGAATCACAGATGTTCCTTTTATCTTTCGCAAGTCTGCATTAAGAGATCTTCCAATCATCTTATTTCACCTCTCTTCTCTCAAACCATTTCAAAAACAGAACCGTTACAAAAACAAACCAGATGATTGAGAGACACATTCCCGGAACAATGACTCCCGTATCCAAAAGAGGATTCCCTGCTTCTGCGGCAAGTCCATTTGGTAAAACATGAAGCAACGGGCACATCATTCGCATAGGGATTGCAGAAACAAGTACATACCAGATTCTGGTTTGTGATATTACCACACCGCTGACGGTAATAAACAGGCAGACGAACAGGTTTACAATCATTCCAAATCGTTCACTTAAAAATAAAGCTACCGGAATCTCCCATAACTCAGAAACCGTCAGAAACAATACTGCCATCAACGCTCCTCCAACTGGAACATGTGTCGTTAGAAGAAAGCCTCCAAGCGTTGCTCCTGCAAACACAATCACATTAGAAAACAAAATCATGTACCCAATATAAATAATTTTCCCCAGCAACAATTTTCTTCTATCTGTGGGAATAGTCATTAAATGATAGTATTTTATCTTTTTCTCCTGCGCCACAGAAAGATAACAAAATAGAGCAATCATCCCCGGCAGCAAAAGTGTATACCACCAGTTCCAAACACTTTCTGCATAAGCATTTGTCATCCCAAGAGTAAATATAAATGCCATGACAAATGTAAGAAGAGGAAATCCCCAGATAAACTTTTTTCGCATGGTTCTTTTGGCTTTTTGATGTTCTGCTTTTATAATATTAACCATGGATTTCACCTGCTTTCTGGTTTTTTCTTACCACATTCATAAACAAATCTTCAAGATTATCTCCCTGCTTTAATGCTCCTTCGTATCCTAAGATTCCACCTGAAATAATCCCGACTTTATCTGCAAGTAACTGTACCTCTGAGAGAATATGACTGGAGAGAATTACAGTGATTCCCTGTTCCGGAAAAGACCGGATCAGCTCTCGTAATTCCTCGATGCCTATTGGATCTAATCCATTCGTAGGTTCATCCAATATCAAAAGTTCCGGTTCTCCAAGCAATGCCATTGCAATGCCTAGTCTTTGCTTCATTCCCAAAGAAAACTGTCCTGCTTTCTTCTTTCCGGTGTTTGTAAGTGATACAATCTGCAAGACCTCATCAATTCTGTTTTCATCTGTACCAAGCAATAATTGTCTTACCTTCAAATTCTCTCTGGCGGAAAGATTTTCATAAATAGGCGGATTCTCAATTAGCGCTCCTATTTTTGATAAATCTTTCCTATCCCAAAGTTTTCCATCAAAGTAAATCTTTCCTGCAGTGGGTTTCATCATACCGGTCAACATTTTCAATGTGGTAGATTTTCCCGCACCATTCGGTCCAAGCAGTCCATAAATCTGTTTCTTTTCTATATTAAGTGAAACATTATTTACCGCTTTCTGCTTTCTAAAATATTTACACAAATTTTGTGTCTGCAACATCATTTCCATCTTTACTATCCTTCCTTCCATATTTCATTTCTTACTGAAATATAACCTAACAGAAAAAAATAAAGATTTGATGAAGATTGCTAAATAATTCGTCTACTCTATTTTTATTCTCGTATGGAATAAACCATCATTAATAAGGGTAAGATCACTGGTGCAGTTGACATTGACAATATGTATGAATTTGCTTCTTCACACTGCAATGATTTCAAGGATCTCCGCGATGATGAGGACATTGTTATCAATCGGGAGTGGATCCTTAACAAACTTGCCGAAGCAGAAAACGAATAGTATATTTGGTGGCTACACCCCCAAGCCCCTGTAGAATCAATAACGCCGGTACTGGATATCAAAATCCCGCACCGGCGTTATTAATTGTAATTCTTTTTTCTACTCAAATAAACAGCTTATCTGCCCTACAAATTGGAATTTACTTTAATAAATATTTTTCAAACGCTTTATGATTATCAAAGTGGACTTCTCTAAAAAACAGAACTAACCAAATAATATAGGTTGGTATAGCTATATATGGGGTTAAAAAGCAGGATAATAATGCTCCTGCCAACATTATAATAGCCCACATAAAGCACTGATTTCTTATATCACGAGAGATATAAGCTTTATCATACAATGCCTGTTCTTCTTTAGAAAATGAATTAAATCCCGAAACAAATTTTGTTGCTTTTTCCTTAAAAATCGCAAATAACACACCTATAATCAGAAATGGTATTACCAAAATTATACACGACCAAAATCCTATATTCATAATACATACCTCCGCTTCAAATTCCGATTTTTCGTTCTCTACGACTTCCCAATAAATTGGAATTTGTCATATCCCTATTTCTGAGTAGATTTTTTCGACAAACGGTGACTTATGCTCGATATACTTCTCAATATCAAATGGATAGAGTGCAGCGCCTTCTTCTTTAATTCTACTGTATTCACGCACAGCTTCCGGATGAGAACGCAAATATTCACGGAAAGCAATATGCCTTTTCAGTTCCTCAGAATCTCGCGGGCATACATATAGATGATGCTTCCGCAAATGGGTTTTGCCTTCATATTTAAATGCTTCCCGTCCGGCAATACCAAGGTTTCCTTCATGGTGATAGTCGATTCTTTCTAAGGCAGAGATTACAGCGTCAAGCATGGAGTAATCTTTAATGACGACATCAATATCAATAATCGGTTTCGCTGATAAACCATGCACTGAAGTGCTGCCAACATGTTCTATCACAAGAGCCAGTTGATCAAGAGCTTCCTGGATTTCACTCTTGATTTCACAAAAATCCCGTGTCCAGTGTTCATCATAAGGTAGCACAACAACATGCTTTGTAATCATTCTCTTTACCTCCCCAAATTCCGATTTCTCAGTTTCAAAAACTGGAATTTTCAAATTAGTCTTTGCAAATAACCTTTGAACCTTCACCATCGATTACAATTCCCTGACGGTTGTTAATTGGGCATAGATTCAAATCCGAAAATTCAGTCATTATTTTCTCAGTAACTTTCTTAAATGGTGCTGTAAGATAATGCGGAAGAACATAGAAATCAATCAAATCAAGCCCTGCATCATCTTCTTGTGAGTAGTCCTCCGGCTTTTCATCCATTTGTTCAATATATTGGATAGTTGGAGCGCATATAATCGCACCCGCCGATTCACCAATCATCAGTTTTCCCTTTGCCAATTCCTTCTTCAATAGCTCATCCGTTCTCGTTTTACGGAGCTGATCCATAAGGAAGAAAGAATTTCCACCAGTAAAATAGATCACATCCGCATCTTCAAAAACGGACTGTATCGTTAAATAAGCCTCCGTTGAAATATCAATTTCCGTTACGGTTGCTCCCAGTTTATTGAATAGCTTTCGAGCCGAGCCGACATAACCGGTATAGCCTTCACGCAGCGAAGCTGTGGGAATAAATGCGACTTTCTTGTTATCAATTTCTTCTTTTATCAAACTTCCTACACTTGAAAAGTGCGAACATAAAAACAGTTTCATCCATATCCTCCTTAATAAATTCCGATTTTCTTAATTCTACAAACTTTAATTTTACTTAGTAACTATGACTTTTCCTTCAGAATCCAGAAGAGGTGTAATACCAGCCCCGTATCCAGATTTCCAACAAAGATAATTAACTCCAGTCTCCTTATCTACAAGAATTTGTCGAATCCCTTCATCTTTAAGCGAACTTCCATCTCTAAATATAACTTCAAATCTTTCTTCTTTCTTCGCCATGTTTATTCCTCCTCGTTAAGCATTAAATACCGATTTGCATTTCCATTCATTTTAGAAAATGGGCAACTCCGATTGGAATTGCCCACTCATTGCACTAATTATGCGATTTTTTCTTGCTTGCACCGATTTCTGCATCAATTGATGTAAGTTTAATGTAAATCGCTGTTTTTTTAGTTTTTTATCAAATGAAGTACGTCCCGTCTATTTGGTAAAACGGTACATCTTTACATCATCTTAATAGAGCTTAGCACCTGCTGGGATTCTGTCATTTACCATCAGAAGGTTCAGTCCCTCGTGACCATCTTCCTCGTGTACTGCTGAAATCAGCATACCCTCAGAATCAATTCCCATCATCTTTCTCGGTGGCAGGTTCACGATAGCGATTGCTGTCTTACCAACCAGTTCTTCCGGCTCGTAATACTCATGAATACCGCTTAAGATCACGCGATCCTTGCGTTCTCCATCATCCAGTACAAACTTCAGAAGCTTTTTGGATTTCGGAACTGCTTCACAAGCCAGAATCTTAACTGCACGGAAATCAGATTTTGCAAATGTATCGAAATCTACCATCTCTTCAAAGATTGGTTCAATCTTCACATTGGAGAAATCAACCTTCTCAGCTACTTTTGTCTCTGCCGGAGCTGCTGCACCAGACTGAGCTGCGTTGTTTGCTTCGTTCTTAGCAGCGCCCTGTGATTTCATTGTCGGGAAGAGCAGCACGTCTCTGATTGCCTCCGCTCCTGTCAGAAGCATACACATACGGTCAATGCCGAATCCAATACCACCGGTCGGCGGCATACCGATCTCCAATGCGTTCATGAAGTCTTCATCTGTTGTATTGGCTTCATCATCGCCCTGGGCAAGCAGTTCTTCCTGGGCTTTAAAACGTTCTCTCTGGTCGATCGGGTCATTCAGCTCAGAGTAAGCATTTGCCATCTCCCATCCATTCATGAAGAACTCGAAGCGCTCTACATATTCCGGATTCTCTGGCTTTTTCTTCGTCAGCGGCGAGATCTCAACCGGGTGGTCCATAACGAACGTCGGCTGAAGCAGATGCTCCTCTACAAACTCCTCAAAGAAGAGATTCAGGATATCACCTTTTTTATGTCTCTCTTCAAACTCAATATTATGCTCTTTTGCAAGTTCTCTTGCCTGCTCCAGAGTCTCAACTTCATTCCAGTCAACGCCTGCGTACTTCTTCACTGCGTCAACCATTGTGATACGCTCGAACGGCTTACCGAGATCCATCGGGATTCCTTTGTATACGATCTGTGTCGTTCCGAGCACTTCCTGTGCGACAAAACGATACAGGTTCTCTGTCAGATCCATCATGCCGTGGTAATCTGTAAATGCCTGGTAAAGCTCCATCAGAGTGAACTCCGGGTTATGTCTTGTATCAAGACCCTCATTACGGAATACACGTCCGATCTCATATACCTTCTCGAGTCCTCCGACGATCAGTCTCTTCAGGTACAGCTCCAGGGAAATACGAAGCTTCAGATCTTCGTTCAAGGCATTGAAATGTGTCTCGAACGGTCTTGCTGCTGCTCCACCTGCGTTCTGTACAAGCATTGGAGTCTCAACTTCCATGAATCCTTCTCCGCTTAAGTACTTGCGGATCGCACTGAGAATCTTGGAACGCTTGATAAAGGTATCTTTAGACTCTGTGTTCATGATCAGGTCTACATATCTCTGACGGTAACGGGTATCTACATCTGTCAGACCGTGGAACTTCTCCGGGAGGATCTGTAAGCTCTTGGAGAGGAGTGTCACCTTCTCTGCATGGATAGAAATCTCACCTGTTCTTGTTCTGAAAGCAAATCCTTCCACTCCGAAGATATCACCGATATCAGATTTTTTAAAATCAGCGTAAGACTCTGTTCCGATCGCATCTCTTGCAACGTATACCTGGATGTTTCCCTGTAAATCCTGAATATTGCAGAAAGATGCCTTGCCCATGACTCGCTTAAACATCATACGTCCTGCAATTGCCACATGGATCGGGCTTGCGTCCATGATATTTCTTCTCTCTTCGTAATCCTTTTTAAGAGCTTCTTTCGCCTGCTCCTCATCCATTCCCTCTACGTTCGGCTCCTGGCGATCTTTTAACAGCTCAGTCTCATGTGCCTCGTAAAGACCTTTCACCTCAAGCGAATGATGTGTCTGATCGAACTTTGTAATCTGGAACGGGTCTCTTCCGTTCTGCTGCAGCTCTGCAAGTTTCTCGCGGCGAACCTTCAGTAAGTGGTTAATGTCCTGTTCCTGTGTCTGCTGTGCCAATCTCTTCACTCCCTTTTCTTTGTATTTTATTAGATATTTCTCTGGATAGAAAGTACTTTGTACTGCATAATTCCGGCCGGTGTTTCTACATCGACAATATCATCCTTGTGCGCGCCGATCAGAGCTTTTCCCACCGGAGACTCATTGGAAATTTTTCCTTCCAGGCTGTTTGCCTCGGTGGAACCAACGATCTGGAACTCAATTTCTTCGTCATACTCCAGATCCAGTACGTCTACTTTACATCCGATATTGATCTTATCGGAATCTACTTCGTCCTCAACAACAACCTCTGCGTTTTTCAGGATTTTTTCGATCTCTTCAATTCTTGCCTCGATATCACGCTGCTCATCTTTTGCTGCATCGTACTCGGCGTTCTCGGAAAGGTCTCCCTGCTCTCTTGCTTCTTTGATTTTACCGGCAATTTCTCTACGTTTGTTTACTTTGAGATCATGAAGCTCGTCCTCCAGTTTTTTCAGGCCGGCATAGGTAAGAATCGTTTTTTTCTGTTCCATTTTATACACCCTTTCTATCGTTTCTGTATCCAGTCATATCTGATTTTATTCTGTAAACTCTCCGGAAATGCGCTGTATTTTCAGTATTCCCGGTTGAAATAAGGATAGACTCCGCCTATCCTAACAATTAAAGTAGTATAAAGGATTGCCCACGGAATGTCAAGAAAAAAAGAAACGCAGGAAAGATTTTCTTTTTCACAAATCCTTCCTGCATCTTTCTCTTATTTTTCCTTTATTTTTCGGATGAGCTTCCTGTCAGTGCTTTCTTTTTCCAATTTCCTTTTTTATAGAAAATCAGCGTCAGAAGCGCACCCATGCACCAGCTTACCAGCATGGAAATCCAGAGTACCTGATATCGTCCGTTTGGCAGCTCCGGCGTTCTGGTCAGAAAGGCCAGACCGTATGCCAGCGGCACACGGATTACAACGGTAACAACCATCGAAATCCACATCGGGGTCATCGTATCGCCTGCTCCACGCATGACGCCGGAAAGCGACTGTGTTATTGCCATGGCAATATAGCCGACCGCAAGGATCTTCATCATATTGGCACTTAATGTTACGAGCTCTGTGGTATTCGTAAAGATTCCCATCAGATGATGGCCGAAAATAACAATTAAAAGGGTAATGGTCGTTGAGGTTCCGACTGCAATCAGTGTTCCCTGTTTTGCGCCCTGCTCTACGCGGTCCATACGGCGTGCGCCGACATTCTGACCGGCATACGTTGTCATCGCGGTACCAAACGAAAAGTTCGGCATCATTGCAAAGCCATCGACACGCATGATGATAACATTCGCGGCGATAACCATTTCACCGAAGCTGTTGGTCAGCGACTGTACGATAACCATCGCCATGGAGAAGATCGCCTGGGTAATACCGGACGGCAGACCAAGGCGGATAATTTCCATCGAATACTGTTTTTTCATTTTCAGGTATTTGGGCCTGAAATCAAAAATGTCGGTCATACGCATCAGACGCCACATGCAGAGTACTGCAGAAATTGCCTGCGCAATCACGGTCGCGTATGCAACTCCGGCAACGCCCATGTGGAACTGGGAAACGAATACAATATCTAATACAATGTTGATGACCGTTGCCACCAGCAGATAAATCAGCGCCGAAATCGAATCGCCGAGTCCGCGAAGGATACCACATAGAATGTTATAGTACGCACTGCCGGCACAGCCCACCATCAGGATCACCAGATACGAGGTACACCAGTCGATGATGGAATCCGGTGTTTTCAGCATTTCCAGCAGCGGTCTTGAGAGGACGGCTCCCAGAATCATAATAATAATGGAGGAAATTGCCGTCAGCGTGACGCAGTTTCCGATCGTCATCGAAAGCTCTTTTCTTTGTTTTGCTCCAAAATACTGCGACACCATGACGCCGGCGCCGACGGAAATTCCGACGAACAGAACCAGAAGCAGGTTTAAGATCGGGCTGGCGCTTCCAACTGCCGCAAGCGCGTTGTCCCCGACATATTTTCCGATTACAATACTGTCAACCGTGTTGTAGAGCTGCTGGGCAATGTTGCCGATCAGCATAGGGATTGTAAAAGCTACAATCTTTTCCCACGGCTTTCCCACCGTCATGTCGGACGGTGCGAAAAGTTCCTTCATAGTCATACACTACACTCCCTCTTTTGTATTTTTTGTCCCAATACCTCTGTTTATCAGTATAGCATAAAAAAAGCACCCATGATATATCAATATTGGCATATCATAGGTACCTTTTTGACTTGTTTTTATCCTCGTTCCCACTCATTCAGCATCTGTTCCAGCGCCTGCAGGCTCTCCACCTGATTGATCGCCGCGCGCAGCTTTGCCGAATGCGGAAAGCCTGCCGTATACCATGCAACATGCTTGCGCATCTCGCGGATGCCGATCGCGCCGCCTTTGTATTCCACCTGCATCCGTGCATGGCGGAGCATCATTTCTTTTACCTCATGCTGGGTCGGCCTTGCAAGCGTTTCGCCTGTTTCCATATAATGAAGAATCTGTTTAAAAATCCACGGATTTCCTTCCGCGCCGCGTCCGATCATGATTCCGTCACAGCCGGTCTGCTCCACCAGTGCCTCGGCACTTGCCGCATCTGTCACATCGCCGTTTCCGATAACCGGAATCGATACTGCCTCTTTTACCCGGCGGATAATATCCCAGTCTGCTTTTCCGGAATAAAACTGCGCTCTCGTTCTTCCATGAACCGCAATTGCGGCCACTCCGCAGTCCTCGAGGATCTTCGCAATTTCCACAGCATTCGCCGATTCTTCGTTAAAGCCCTTTCGAATCTTTACGGTTACAGGCTTTTTCACTGCCTTTACCATGCTTGTCACGATTTCCCTCACCAGATGCGGATCCTTCATAAGGGCCGAGCCTTCGCCGTTATTGACAACCTTTGGCACCGGACAGCCCATGTTAAAATCCAGAATATCAAACGGCCTTTCTTCGATCTGAGCGGCAATCTGCCCCAAAATCTCCGGATCACTGCCGAAAAGCTGCAGGGACACCGGATGCTCACCCGGATCGATCGTCATCAGATCCTCGGTATTTTTATTCTTATATAAAATTGCCTTCGCGCTCACCATTTCCATACAGATCAGGCCCGCGCCCTGCTCCTTGCACAGAACACGAAACGGCAGATCCGTCACCCCCGCCATCGGTGCAAGCACGAGTGGGTTTGGCATCTCCACGTTTCCGATTTTCAGTGGCGGCATCTTTTGCAGTGTACGTTTCTTATTTTCCATTCGGCTTCTCTCCGTCCTCTTCCATCAGCGCCTCCTCCGGCACCTCCTCACCGAGGAAGAAGACACGGTAATACAGCTCCAGGGATTCCAGCAGCTCCTTTTTTTCTTCCTGATACTGCTTAATCCGAAGCGCGCCGCCGATCTCGTCGTACATCGCATCTGCGTCTACGGCCTCTGTTTCAAACTGCAGACTTCCGTCGCTGTCGAACCACATGGTAAAAATACCGCCGATTTCCACCGTAAACATAACACACATGACATGAAGCTCATCCTGCACAGACTGTGGCAGGGATGCAAAATCCTGGTTAAAATAATATTTCTGTTCATATGCACTTGCTCCGCAAAGCACTACTTTTTCATTATCTGAATACATGATTTTTCCTTTCTCTTCCTTTTTCCGGTCTCTCTATACGTAGCTGTATAAGCCTCGCACCGAAACCTCGCCGGAATGCACCTCAGTGATCGTTCCGTCCTCTTTTTGCACGCGCAGCTCACCGGTCGGCGTGATGCCAAGTGCAACGCCCTCGAACGGTTCCTTCGGATCGAGTACACGCACCGGCTGGTCTTTGTTTGCAAGCACAGCCTCATATGCTTCCTTCAGCCCGGAGAGATCCCCTGCTTCCAGGAATTTTTCATAGTCCTCCTCAAATGCCTCCAGCACTGCTGCGACCACTTTCGCCCGGTTGACGGAATGACCCATTTCTATCGCCAGTGAGGTCGCAATCTCCGCAATTTCTTCCGGGAATTCCATCTGATTGACATTGATTCCGGTTCCGATGACAACATAATTGATGTAATCGATCTGTGCACTCATCTCTGTCAGGATCCCACAGAGCTTTTTCCCATTCAGCACCGCGTCGTTCGGCCATTTGATTTTCGTATCGACACCGAGCGCTTTTTGCACACCTTGCACTACGGCAAGTCCCATTACAATCGTCAGCATCGGTGCTTTGGCCGGCTCAAGATCCGGGTACAGCAGAATCGACATCGAAACAGAGGTTCCCTCCGGTGATTTCCAGACTCTGCCGCGGCGGCCTCTTCCGGCAGTCTGCGTCTCGGCTGTTGTCAGGGTGCCGTTCGGCGCACCCTCTTCCGCCAGCCGCTTCGCCCACGTGTTTGTCGAATCCACCTCGCGGCTGTAATAAACCGTCTGTCCGACATATTTCGTATGCGTGCGGCTTTCCAGCTCATCCTTCGTTACGAGATCCGGCTCATTTAACAGACGGTATCCCTTATTCTGAACAGCCTCAATTTCGTATCCTTCTTCTTTCAACTGATTCATCATCTTCCATACTGCGGTGCGGGAAATCCCAAAATGTTCACACAGCTCCTGTCCGGAAACATTTTTTCCGGATTCCCGCAGAAGACGCAGCGTCTCGGCTCTCTTATTTTCCAGCATATCGTATCTTCACACTCCTCGTGTCGCTTTCTCACATAAGAAGCACGCTTTCTTCGTTTCGTAAAATCAACAGCAGCGCTGCGGAAGAGTTTTCCGCAGCGCTGCTGTGCGTGTTTCTTCGTTATTCTATTATACACAGTCTATTCCGGTTTTTCCACCCAAAACTTTATGCTCCGAGGGTCGCTGCCATAACTGCTTTGATCGTATGCATACGGTTCTCTGCTTCTTCGAATACTCTCGACTGCGCAGATTCAAACACCTCATCGGTTACTTCCATCTCGTTCAGGCCGTAGCGGTCGTGGATCTCTTTTCCGATCTTTGTTTTCAGATCGTGGAAGGACGGCAGGCAGTGCAGGAATACGGCGGTATCTTTTGCATTTGCCATTGCTTCTTTTGTGACACGGTACGGAGTCAGATCGTGGATTCTCTCCTCCCATACGCTGTCCGGCTCACCCATAGATACCCAGACATCGGTGTAGATAACATCGGCATCTTTTGTTCCCTCTTTTACGTCCTCGGTGAGGGTGATGGTTGCACCGCTCTCCTTTGCATACTCCTCACACTGAGCCACAAGCTCTGCGTTCGGGAAGTATTTCTTCGGTGCACAGGCCACAAAATCCATTCCCATCTTGGCAGATGCAATCATCAGGGAATTTCCCATATTGTAGCGGGCGTCGCCCATGTAAACGAGTTTGATGCCTTTTAAGTGGCCGAATTCTTCCTGGATCGTCAGCATGTCGGCAAGCATCTGTGTCGGATGATACTCATTCGTCAGTCCGTTCCATACCGGAACTTTCGAATATTTTGCCAGTTCTTCTACAATCTCCTGACCAAATCCACGGTATTCAATTCCCTCATACATACCGGCAAGAACGCGGGCTGTATCTTTAATGCTCTCTTTTTTGCCGATCTGGGAACCGGTCGGATCCAGATACGTTGTTCCCATACCGAGATCGTGTGCAGCTACCTCGAAGGAACAGCGGGTTCTGGTGCTGGTTTTCTCGAAGATCAGTGCAACGTTTTTACCACGCAGGGTATCCACCGGAATGCCTTTCTTTTTCTTCTCCTTCAGCTCTGCGGACAGGTCCAGCAGATAGGCAATCTCTTCCGGTGTAAAATCTTTCAATGTCAGAAAATCGCGTCCTTTTAAATCCATGGCTTGTTCCTCCTTATATCTGCATATGGTGTATTTTATTATTTCCTATACTGTGATGTTGGGTCAAAAGGTTTTTTGCCCCTTGGTTTCCTTGAATAGTCTCTATTATGAAACAGACCTGTTCGTCTGTCAAGAGGAGAATGTATATTTTTACGTATTTTCTTTATATTATTCATATAATATGCATTTTTATGCACTTTAAAAACACTCTCTTTCCATTTTTCCCGTTATCACGGCTGTCACCGGGGGCTCTTGTAACTGCGGACTTTTGTTCGCTGTCCATGAAAAATCTCCCACATCCGGCATCACGCTTTCTGTGGGAGAATTCTCTTTTTCTTATCGATTTATCTCTATTTTACTTCTGCACTTCTTTTCCTGCCGGCACTTTTTGTTCCTCCACAATACCTTTGAATGTGGTGGCCAGACTTGCCAGTCCCTGCAGATCGGACGGAACAACAATCTTTGTTGCCTTTCCGTTTGCCAGAACACCGAGTGCCTCAAGGCTCTTTAAGGTAAGAACGGCATCGTCCGCACCGGCTTCTTTGATCGCACGGATACCATCGGCATTTGCCTGCTGTACTTTGAGGATTGCCTCTGCCTGGCCTTCTGCCTCACGGATTCGTTTCTCTTTTTCTGCCTCTGCACGAAGAATAGCCGCCTGTTTTTCAGCCTCTGCATCGAGGATGGCCGACTGTTTTTTACCTTCGGCAACAAGGATGGTCGATTTTTTTTCTCCTTCTGCAATCAGGATTGCTTCACGGCGTTCACGCTCTGCCTTCATCTGTTTCTCCATCGCTTCCTGGATGGCTGCCGGAGGCATAATGTTTTTCAGCTCGACACGGTTTACTTTAATTCCCCACGGATCGGTCGCGATATCAAGCGCAGCCTGCATCTTCGTGTTGATGATCTCACGGGATGTCAGCGTTTCATCGAGCTCCAGATCTCCAATGATATTTCGAAGCGTTGTTGCCGTCAGGTTTTCAATTGCCATCAGCGGATTGACAACACCGTATGCAAACAGCTTCGGATCGGTAATCTGAAAGAATACAACGGTATCAATCTGCATCGTAACATTATCTTTTGTGATAACCGGCTGCGGCGGGAAATCCACCACCTGCTCTTTCAGGTTTACGCGAATCGCTACACGCTCGATAAACGGAACCTTAAAATGAAGACCGGTTGCCCAGGTGTCCTTGTATTTTCCAAGGCTCTCTACCACGTAAGCACTAGCCTGCGGTACAATTTTCACACACGATGCTGCGATAAACAATGCAACCACAAGAAGCAAAATCAATAAAATTCCTGCAACTCCTCCACCACTCATGTTTCATTTCCTCCTTCTTTTTCTTTGACCTTTACAATCAGCTTGACGCCTTCCACACGGAGCACCGTAACGACTGCATCCACGGGAATCGTACCTCCTTCGTTCTCTGTACGCGCAGTCCACATGTTTCCTTCAAGCGAAACCCTTCCGGTTCCCGCAAGATTGGAGATTTCCTCCGTCACAACTCCTTCCATGCCAACCACACGGTCCACGTTCGTCTTCAGTGTATCCTTATTCAGAAAGCGAACGGCGAGCGGACGTGTAAAAAACAGAAGTACCAGCGATACAACAAGAAACAGTACAATTTGAATTACAATCCCGGCTCCACACATGGCAGCGATCAAAGCAACAAGCGCCCCACCTGCAAACCAGATCGTCGCAAGACCAAGTGTTGCTGCCTCAATCACTAAAAAAACGACGAGTGCGATCAGCCAGTAAACCGGCAGGTAAGCTGTAATACCCATGCGTTTTTCCCCCTTTCTGAAAAAATTGGCTGTTGTATTCATCATACTATAATGATGAAAAAATAACAAGCAAAGTTAAAAACATTCAGAAAAAAGAAAGATTTGTCAGGAATCGTCTACAGACTGTCAATTCCAAGCCGGGACATGAAAACGAGGATAGCTGACAAAAAACCATATGCGTGAATACGTAAAAATAATACGAGGGTGAAGCTTAATAGTTTCCAGAATACCGATTTGATTTGAACTCCGTAATTCGGGCAATTCCGTATCGTCAGGGTTTTTCGAACAAACAGATCTGACCCATACTGTTTCAGCAGCTTTCTGACCACAGAAACATTTTTTCCTTCATATGTCATCTCTTCCTTCGCCAGATACATTGCACCAATCACCAGGTGAAACAGCATCAGGTCGCCATAATATACAGAACGTCAACCTTCTTTCACCACTCTTTCATTGTACGCCAGTACATGTTGTGATAAAATTATACAAATATCAGTTTTTGTAATTTTTTTAATATAATACAAACAAGCCACACATAACACTGTACGAAAGGATCACAGCAAATGAAAACTCCTAAAATTGATTTTGTGATTACATGGGTAGACGGGTCAGATCCTGTCTGGGACATGCAGCGGCAGGAAACCTTAAGAAAGCAGGGAATCTTTGTGGATGAATCTCTGGATAACAGTACCGCAAGATATCGCGACTGGGATATTTTGAAATACTGGTTCCGTGGTGTTGAAACATTTGCACCATGGGTCAACCAAATTCATTTTATAACCTATGGGCATCTGCCGAAATGGTTAAAGGAAGAGCATCCCAAACTGCATATTGTGCGGCACGAGGATTTTATTCCTGCGGAATTTCTTCCTACCTTTAGTTCCCATCCGATTGAGTGGAATTTTCATCGCATTGAATGGCTGACAGAAAATTTTGTTTATTTCAATGATGATATGTTTCTCATAAAAAAAGTTTCTCCGGAAGATTTTTTTAGAGACGAAAGACCTGTTGACATGCTTGCGCTTCAGCCAGATGTTGCAAATGCAGATGACCAGATTATGCCGTATGTCTATCTGAACAATGCGATGGTTCTCGCCAAATATTTCGATAAACGGGAAAATATGAAGAAACAGCCGGGCGCATATTTTCATCCCGGCTATCCGTTGATGTATTTCGGATATAATCTTCTGGAAATGGCATTTCCGCGGTTTACCGGATTTTATACCGTACACGGACCATCCCCGCTAAAAAAAGAGTCCTACCGTTTCTTCTGGAAAAACGAAGAAGAGCTTTTGCATCATGTCTGTTGCCATCCTTTCCGTCATAAAGAAGATATCAGCCAGTATGTTCTGCGGGAATATCAGAAGCTGAGCGGAAATTTTGTTCCAAAGAATATTCATAAATTCTGCCGATACTTTAATCTGCAGCCGGAAAACCCGGAGCTGGTAAAGACGATTACGAAGCAGAAGTCAAAATGTATTTGTATCAACGACAGCAACTTTGAAATCCCATATGAAAAAGTAAAACAGGAATTAAACCATGCATTTTCTATCCTGTTTCCGGAAAAATCACAGTTTGAGAAATAAAAAACTGTTTTTCTGTTCGTTCACGTGACAGATTATAAAGCAACATGTATTTTAATTAAAATTGTAATTTTTTACCTCAGATCTATTGACATGTGTGTGATTTTATTTCTATAATAATTTTGTAATAAAAAGAATTTTCACAAGAAAGGAAATTACTGACCTATGACTAAAACTTATAAAAAACCTGTTGTCTCTATCGACACCGGAATGGCAGAAGGCGTTTATGCGGCAAGCGGCCAAGGAACTCTGAATGTTACTTACCACGGCGTGTGGGATCGCTGGGGCACAAATGGCGGTAAAGGTCTTGCAATGGCAGACTGGTCAGGTATTAACGGAACGATCACATTGAACATTACGTTCAACGACACGGTTGATCAGGCGGAAACGGATGATGCATCTGTACAGGCATCCTGCTCCGGAAAGACTGCTACGTTTACCTTTGCCAGCACAGCATCAAATCCGCTGACGATTGGTATCCATTTAAATCACGGAACCAGCATCGACGATCTGAAGATGACCGGCTTCACCTACTCGGTAAGCTAAAAAGCAAACCTGCTCTAAAAACTTTGATAACTGTTCAGAGCCAGGTCTTGCGGTTGTTAGTGCTAAAATTACCGATTCATCTTCAGCAAGTTATCAAAAGAAAAAGCAATGAGGTGCGTCCCCATTGCTTTTTCTTTTTTTATCTTTAAAAATCCTTCTCCATCTCCGCGATCTCCGTTTCACCCACCACTTCGCACTTCTTATCCCGAATCGCATACACTCTCGTACAGATCCCGAGTACCGTAGGCCGATGTGTCGTTACAATGCAGGTTCGCGGATACGTATCCGTCATAATATTGTTCAGCACCTTCCGCTCTGTCGCCACATCAAGTGCTGAGGTTGCTTCATCCAGCAGCAGAATCGGTGATTTCCGAAGCAGTGCGCGCGCAATCGAAAGCCGCTGTGCCTGCCCTTCTGAAAATCCGCCACCGCGTTCTTTCACCATACTCTCAATACCGTCTGGCAGTTTTTCCACAAAATCCCAGGCACATGCCAGCTTTAATGCCTCCATAATCTCTTCCTCCGTTGCTTCCGGCTTCACATTCCGCATATTTTCCGCTATTGTTCCCGAAAACATCGTGTTTCCCTGCGGCACGTAGGAAAACAGCTTTCGCGTAGACGGCGACAGGGCAAGCCTCTGCGATGGTTCCTCTCCTGCACCGATCCAGGCTTCCCCCTCCTGCGCACGCAGCAGGGACAAAATCAGGCGGAGCATGGTTGTTTTCCCCCCTCCCGACGGGCCAACCAGTGCAATAATCTCATGCGGCCACGCTTCCATCGAAGCATTCGAAAACACTTCCGTCCCTGTGTGATACGTATAGCAAAGATCCTGCATCTTAAGTCCGATGCCTCCCGACTGATATTTCTCCGCAAACCATTCTACTTCGCCATCCGCACTGTAATCCTCCTGCGGCATCTCTACGATATCCATCAGACGGCCGGCTGAAATGCCGAGCGATATCGCCGACGGCACAAGGCTTACCAAAGAGTTGACCGCACCGGTCAGCGTACCGGAAAGGGACAGAAACATGGTCATCGTTCCATAGGAAATTGCTCCGCTCCAGACACGGTAAATTCCCCAGCCATAGCAGCTGTAGGAAACAACGTAGCTGATCAGCGTCATCAGAAGTGATGTTGCAATGGACATTTTCTGGAAATCGAGCCGCATTTTGATGTAGTCCTGCTGCAAATTTTTCAGACGATTTACATAAAATCGAATCATATCGAATGCCTTAATCGTCTGAATATTGGAAAATGCCTCCTGGTTGAAGCCGTACAGCTTCGCGCTCATCTGTGCGCTCCGCTGATTATTGTTTGTCATACGCCGCAGCAGCGGGCGCGACAGCAGGGCACTGAACGGGATTCCGAGCAGTGCAAAGACTGCAAATGTCGGATCGTAATGAACAACAACTGCCAGTGCACTGATAAATTTTACCGTGTAAATCACAAGATTCGGCAGCCAGTTCAGAATACCTCCGGAAATGTTCGATGCGTCCGAGCTCCAGCGTGTAACCAGATCGCCCGTGTGATAAGTGGTTAAGGATTCCCAGTCCGTCACCAGAATTTTTTCAAAAATGTCATTCTGGATTTCCCGGTCTACTTTCAGGTTAATCATCGTCGAGGCATAACTGGTCGCCTGGGAAATCAGGGTATTTCCAAAGGAAAATCCTATCATCAGCGCAAAGGTCTGAATCAGCTTTCCTGTCTGGTGGCCTGTGATGATATCGACAAGATCCTTTGAGATCACACTCGATGCCAGTGAAACACCGGTTCCGAAAATGCCAAGCGCCGTATAAAAAAGCATGGCTTTCCAGTACCTTCTGGCGTACTGAAAAATCCAGCGAAATTCCTTCCACATCTTCTGCAGCATTTCTGCCTGAAGGTATTTCCCTATCTTCTGCCGAAGCTCCTTCATGATTCATCCTCCTGCGCCTGTTCCTTTGGAATCCTTTTTTTCATATTTTTCATACAATCGTCCGATCCTGCTTTCTGCCTTTTTTCATCCTCCTCGATCTGCCGCCGTATCGTTTCCGCCGCTGTGTCATTCTTTGTGCATCGCAGGAAGTAAACTGGCTTTTCCTTTGCAACCGCTTCTGCGAATTTTAAATTTTTTACCATCAGCTCTGCGGTCCAGGGTGGGGAAATCATGCGCTGCATCACGCGGAGCGTTTTCTGTTCTTCTGTCAGAGAAACCAGTTCTTCCGACGGCGCCTTTTCCAACAGTACAATTCCACCCAGCTCTTTTTTCTCCGTCGTAAAGATTTTTGATGTTCCGCACCACGGGATGCCATAGACAACGAATTTCTCTCCCTCTTTTCCGATCAGGTTCAGATCCCCGTTCAGAAACGGTGTCGCAAACAATTTTTTCCAGAGTGCCGTGTGGGTTGATTTTCCCATCCCCGACGGACCGGAAAACAGCCAGGCTTTTTCAAGATACAAAAGGGATGCCGAATGCAGTGCAAACATTCCCCTTCGCTGCGCCAGAAACAGAAATACCGGGCGGATTGCAAGGAAAAGGGAATCCTGCTCTTCCTCGTTGATAGGGCAGCGATAATAAATCCGCGCATAACTGCCGTCTTCTTTCATCCAGATTTCGTAAATATTCTTCAGTGTATCGAACCGGAAAACATAGCCCTCCTCCCAGATGGCAACCGTCAGATCCCTGTTGCGGATCAGAATGGTTCCGTTCTGACGGCTCCCTGGCAGACGTTCTGCCAGTTCTAGGATAAGATCCGGGATTGCTTTCTCCGGATTTCCACCATCTGTCATGCGAAATGCATCAAACTGCTTCGGAATGCATCCTTTTTCTCCATAGACTTCGATTTTTATTCCCGCAATATGCAGCCGCCCCTCACAGCTTCCCTTCGGACAGCCCAGTTCCCGGCGCACAGCGCCAAATACAAGCAGTTCCTGTACAAATGCCTCTATATCCTTCGCCAGTTCTCCCTGCTCCTCTTTTGGGATCTCATAATATGCGGCCATCTTGTCTGTCAGTGCTTCCACCGTCTGCGGCTGTTCCAGCATCTCCCATAACCTCAGAGCCGTTTCATTCAGTTCCATTCCACGCTTCTGGTCTGCAATTTTCTGTCCATAGGGCAAAAGATAAACGGTTTTTCCGATTTTCTGCAGCAGATATCCTTCCTGTCTTCTGATTCTCATTTTTTGTTCCTTTCTGTCTTTTCGCTCCGGAAAAGAGATGCTATAATAAATCTATCTTTTTTTCAGAACGGAGTTTCCATATGTATACCTACGACATTGAACAGCTCTTAAAAGACGGCTCCGCGATCCGGCTGAAGCCGCAGGGCTACAGCATGTATCCGCTTTTTCATCCCGGACGGGATGAGGCCGTCATTGAGGCGTATCCGATTCATCTTCTCCGCCGCGGCGATGTCATTCTTTACCGCCGTGAACAGAGCATTCTTGTGCTTCACCGGATCTGCCGCATTACTTCGGATGGCTTTTATCTGGTCGGGGACAATCAGACCGAAATCGAAGGGCCGCTCCGCCCGGATCAGATCCGTGGGAAGCTGACAGGTGTTGTGCGCAACGGGAAATCGTTTTCTGTCTCTCATCCGGTCTACCGCATGCTTTCCTCTCTCTGGCTGTTCCTGCGCCCCATCCGCCCGTTTTTCTGGCGTATCATGGCACTTTTTCGCAAAATTTCTTCCGAGCGGTAAGCCTGCAAATGACAGGCTGCCGCAAAAAATCATCTGCTTCCGCTTCTTTTCATTCCCCGCACCATTTTCACAATACTCTGGAGTCTCCAGCCTCTTTCAAAGAACACACCATTTAGTGCCAGCGGCACCAGAATACAGAGGACAAAACAGAAGATAAATGGCGTCATTCCACCGTTTCCATAGATCAGCGGTATGATCCTTCGCGTCACTGCAACTTCCAGGATCATCACCGCGGTGTATTCGCCCAGATCCCTCGCATAACGTATCGCTTCCTCTTTCATTTCCAGAAAATCCCGAAAAAAAATAACGTATCGATAGCAGATCTGCAGCAGATAGGAAAGTAAGGTTCCAAGAAGGACTCCTGTCATGCCATATGGTCTTACAAGAGCAAGCGATACGACCAGATTCAGAACCGCACTTGATGCGCCTGCATTTTTTTCTTTTTCAAACAGTCCTGTTACCCCCATCATAAGACTGAGCGGCAGTCCCATGATTTTGATCAGCAGCACCACAATACAAAGCACTGCTGTTCCCCATCCAAGCTCATACGCGGGACTCAGCCAGATATCGCAGATAAACGGAGTAATCAGTGAAAAAAGTCCGGCTGCCACGACGGAAGAAATACAGAAGAACACAAAGGTCAGCTGCCGCAGAATTTCATAGTTCCGCCGATAATTCTTTTCGGTAAAGTAATCCCCGATGGTCGGCTGAATCGTGTTGGCCAGAATCGTAAGAATATTGATAATCGCCTGCGTAATCATGCTGTAGTTCGCATACCGTCCTACTGTGCCGACGCCGATGAACCCGGAGATAATCAGGTTATCGGTACAGTTCAGCATTTTGTCCGAAACCCTGGAGATAAACACGTTTTTCAGATCCTTTAAGATCAGCTCCTTAAAGAAAGCGGAACCTTTTTCTTTCCGCAGCTGATGAAGGAACGGATATTTCCGTTCCACATACCAGTTAATCCAGATGTTCAGCATCACCTCTGTCACAATCCCAATGCCAAGTGCCAGAAGATAATTCTGCTGATATGTCACAAGAAGAATAATCGCCAGATAGCTTACAACATTTAAAATCAGGCCGGCGATACTCGCAATGTATTCCTTCTGATCCGCAATTAAGAGCGATTTTCGATCGGTGAGCAGATAGGAAAGTACCGTGCGAATCAGCCACATAGCGTACAAGATCCGAATATACGTCAGGGAGTAGCTGTTGTTTTTCATAAACAGATGAATCAGCGGAAGCAGCAGCATTCCTGCCGTGAATACAATCACCGCAAAAATACGGTACGCCTTCCGGTACAGGTTCATCAGCGATGCAATCTCATGCTCATCCTTCCTTGCAAGTGCTCCGTACAGATGATAAACAATGGCTGTCGAAATGCCGAGCTCTGTCACGGACAGGATGTTGATAACATTGGAAATGACTCCGTTCATGCCGACAAGTTCCGCACCCATATACAGATTCATCGCCCGCTGGCTGAAAAATCCAAGAATCAGGAGTGCAAACTGCGAAAACATACTGAAAAAGCTGTTTCGAAATAGATTTTTAATCCGCATGATGTCCTCCTTTTCTTTGTTATGTACTCTCATTACTTTTTTCTGCTGTTTTTCTGGTTTTTACTGTTTCGAAATGGTATGATGGAATGATACGGCACCGTTTTTACAGAAAACCAGGCGATCAAAAATGTTTTTGCCATTAGAGTGTGTCTGAAAAAAGTTTGCAGATTGCGGAAATGATTTTTCAGACGCGCTCTGGTTTATATCTGCCTGATCAGAAAGGATTTTTATGAAAAAAAGAGCTTTTTCCCGTATTTTATTCTCGCTTCTGCTCCTGTTGTTTCTCATCCTGTTTGCTTTTCTTTGCATCTGCGCTTTTTATCATGTCAGTTATACACCGGAAGCGTGTACGGAATCCGCAGATGAATTGTCCAATCCGTATATCGGATTCTATTCGATGTACGGCTATGTTCTCGGAAACGATACACTCTCCAATCTTCCCGACCCGGATTCCAATCCCGAAGAGACACCCGGACTTGTGATGCTGGAACTGAATCTGCGCCGGTTTGCCGATCAGGATCTTTCCGATCCGGCACTTGCACAGCTTGACACGATTTTGTCCTCCTGGCAAAAGCACGGAAATTCGATGATTCTGCGCTTTCTGTACGACTGGGACGGCAAAGCGAAAGAATCGGAACCGCAAAGCCTCAACCAGATTCTGCGCCACATGGATCAGACTGCTGCAATCGTAAACCGCTACACGGACAGTGTTTTTCTGATCCAGGGCATTTTTGTCGGTAACTGCGGAGAGATGAATGGCTCCGACCATCTGTCCGATGAAGACTGTTCCATTCTGATGCAGCATCTGGCAGACGTGATCAATCCTTCGATTTTTCTGTCCGTCCGCACACCGGTACAGCGACGGAAGATTCTGAACTCGGCAGAACTGCCTTCCGCAGAAACTGCTTTTGACGGCTCGCTTTCCTCCCGCCTCGGGCTTTTCAATGACGGAATGCTCGGAACAGCAAACGACACCGGCACATACGGAGATACGCCTGCCTCTGCGGATGCTTACCGCTCTGCCTGGGTGCGCGAGGATGAGCTGGACTTTCAGAACAGGCTCTGCAATTTCGTCCCAAACGGCGGCGAGGTGATTCTCGACAATCCCTTCAATGACCTTGCCCATGCCCTTTCAGATCTCTCCCGGATGCATGTTTCTTATTTGAATTCGGAGCATGATCCGGCAGTTCTGGATAAGTGGAAAAATTCGGTTTACCACGATGAAGCTTCGGTTTTTGACGGTATCTCCGGCTACGACTACATTGCACGCCACATGGGTTACCGCTATGTGGTTCGCAACACTGCCCTGCATCAGTCCCGGCTGAATATCGAACTCGAAAATGTCGGTTTTTCCGTCAGCTACCGCAGACTGGATCTGGAAATCACCCTGGTTTCCGATGAAGGAAAGCTTTTCTCCTTCCCACTTTCCGGGGATTCCAGATTCTGGCTCCCCAAAAATACCTCAGAGCTTTCGGTTTCACTTCCGTTCCGTGAACTGGAAAAGGGAACCTATACGGTATATTTTCGGATGACCGATCCGTCACTTTGGCGGGAAATCCAGCCTGCCAACACGTTTTCCCATGATTCTTACGGATTCCGGCTCGGAACACTGACGCTGGAAAAGCTGCTCTGATACGTGCCCAGAAACACACGCCCGCTTTCCGCATTCTGATTGGCAAACAGGAGCGGACGCCCATCCCGCCTGCGGTATAATGCCAGAAACATTTTTTTTGGTTCTGCCACCGCAGGCAGTTTGATTTGTTGGCAAAGCACGGTGGTTTCTCCACTGTTCCAGGTTCTGGCATCGGTATGGATCCGATATGTTTCCTTCTTTTTGTTCTCCTCTTCTATCTCCAGGAAGCAGTCGGCTTCTTCCGTCAGCCCGGCAAATCCGTGGTTTTCCAGGGTAATCCGCATCAAGCTCATCTGACCGGAAGAATCTTCCCCCATTTTCCACATGCGATTCTCTTTTTTTGAAAGAATTTCCACATTTTCCACTACAAACCGGTAACCAAGACGTTTTCCCACAGCTTCGAAGCCGGATACACCGTTTATGGTTTCTTTTTTCCATTGTTCCAGCAGCTGCAGGTCATACGTACTGTTCAGATAGGAAATGTGCATCTTTTCCAGATCCCTGATTGCTTCCTCTGCCGAAACATTCTCTTCTCCGGCTGCACGCTGTACTGCCTCGCCGCCGCAAAAACGGCCGCGCATTGCCGTTCTCTGCCAGTCAAGTTCCGCCCCACGGCTCTGCGGCTCCTGCTCCGGTGTTTCCATCGCCAGAGTACCGTATGTACCAAGATCGGTTTCCGATCCGAACATCCCATCGTTATACAGAGTCAGATATTTTTTCTCTTCTTCTGTAAAGTTTCTTGCCAGCTCCCGCCACTGGGAGGGTCTGCGCACCGCAAGCGGACAGGCGCCTTCCAGCGCATCTTGCATAGTCCGAACCAGCGTCCGGAACCCGTCCGGTGTCAGATACCGGGATCCATGCATTTCTCCCCAGTTTCCGATCAGGATTCCCTGCACAACATAGATATCTTCCGAAAATTCCCGGATTGCCGCGCCAAGCTGCCGCATATGTTCCTGTACGGTTTTGATGCTGCCCGGCTCGCGTTCCAATCCTTTTCCTTCCAGATCATAGGCAAACCGAAGGATCATTCCCTTCTTTTGATCCCGGAAAAATGCAAGAATTTTCCGCACCCACGCCATCGACTCCTGTGGGATCCTGCCGGTTCGAAATGCTCCGATCCCAATCCGCAGAAGTACAAGCTCTTCTTCCTTACAGGCAAGATACAGGGGTTCGTCTGTTTTTGCCGCATCAAACGTATACAAATGGTACCAGCCGCAGCCCGGATTCTGTACCGCACCTTTACACTCTGCAAAATCTGCCCGAGAGAACGCGGGATCACTCGCCGGTTCGCTCTGTGCTGTTTTCTGCTTTTTCAGAAAACGGTTCCATTTTTCTTTCCACATCTTTTCGCCCTGCTCCCGCATCCATCTTTAAAACCTTACACCGGAAAATCACGGCCAGTACGCTGTAGAACATCCGCGTCATATACCAGATGGGTTTCAGCCCGGAATGCATGCTTGTTCCCGAGGTCCGGATATGCATGACTGCCGGAATTTCAACCACTTTAAAATCAAGCAGCATCATCTGTGTGATCATGTTGGTATCCGGATATTTGTCATCAAAATGATTGTATTTTGAATAATAAAGCACTGCCTTGCGGCTGAGCCCCTGCAGTCCTGTCGTCGGATCTGCAATCCATCTTCCCGTCGCGATGTGCAGCATACGCCGGAACAGGCGGAATGCCAGCTTTTTTGCAAAGCCTACCGAAAACTCTGCGCTTCCATCCATAAAACGGGATCCCAGCACAATATCCGGTGTTCTTCCGTCTGTATCTTTTTCTTTCAGTTTTTCATAAATTTTTCGAATGTTGCATACATCATGCTGACCGTCCGCATCCATCTGGATCACGTACCGGTAGCCCCTGCGGATCGCATATTTATAGCCAAGCTGCAGACCGCTTCCGTAACCGAGATTGAAAACATGCGTTACTACCGCATAGCCGCGCTGTTTTACCATCCAGTTTGTGTTATCGGAGGACGCATCGTTCATAACCAGTACATCTACCAGCTCCGCGATCTCCGGCTGTGCCAGCTGATCCATCACTTTTCCTATGTTTTTTTCTTCGTTGTATGCCGGAATAATCAGTAATACTTCTTTCTGCTCCATAATTCCCGCCTCACTTCATCAGATCCAGCATCCGCTGAATTTCCTCTGTCTGTCCGTTCCCTTTCTGTTTTGCTGCCGCCACAATCCGCTCTTTTTTTTCGGTATCATCGATCAGTTCTTCTATTTTCCGGGCAATGCCCTCCGGGGTCAGCAAGCAGAGCAGACCATCGACTCCATCCTCTATCTGCTCACGGTTTCCTGCACAGTCTGACGCAATCACGGCACAGCCAAGCGCCTGGGCCTCCTGAATGGCAATGCTTTTCCCCTCAAACCGTGTCGCATGTACATAGAGATCACACTGTGCATAGTAGGGAAACGGATTTTCCTTTATGCCAAGCAGAATAAAGTCCTTCTGCAGTCTGAGCTCTGCAATCTGTTTTTCAAGAGCCTTCCGTTCTGGACCTTCGCCCACAACATACCACCGCGCCTTGTATCCGGCATCTCTGATCTGTTTCATTGCCAGAATGGCGATATCATATGCTTTCTGGTGTGCCAGCCTTCCAACCGTTAAAATACGGACACCGTCATAAGAATCCGAAAAGCCACCCGGCTTTTTAGCCTCTCTCTCGATCCGCTCTCTGTCTATGATATTGTGAAAAACCTGCACTTTTTCTTCATACTCCGGGTAAAACTCCAGGAAATGGCGGCGTGTCTCCCCGGAAACCGTATAGATAACATCCATTTTCTCGTAGCAGTCGCGGTCCATTTCCCGTGTATATCCGGAATCGCCGTAAGCAATATGGACAAATGCAGCTTTTTTCTTTGCATTCACGTGATCCACAACGTAATAAGCAGAGCCGCCTTCCAGATAAGCAACCGCCAGATCAAAGGTTTCATCCAGCCGGTCTGCCCCGTCCGAAAGGACTCTCCAGAGCAGTTTATCCGGCTGAATTTTCCCCGCCTTCTTCATCACGCGCAGATTCTTCATCAGATACCTGATTTTTTCCATGGTGTGTCCGTGCCGGAACAATGCCATCACCGATGTCTGCAGCAGTTTTCGCCGTCCTGCACCGGAGAGTACGGAATCCTCACAGATCCTTTTGTTTTTTATATGAACTTCCGGCGGCACCCTTGAAATCATTTCCCCCTGTCCCAGCAGTACATACAGCGAAATTTCATATTTCTCTGTATCCAGATGATTCAGAAGCTCCAGCAAAGCCGTTTCTGCTCCTGCACGGCCAAGCGTATTGATTACAAACAGTATTTTTTTCATAAGTCTCTTGCCTGCTTTCCTGTCAGACGTTCCAGCTCTTTTATGATTCTCTCATTCTCCTGGTTCAGCAGAGAAACCTGCATTGCCAGTTCCTGATTTTTCATCAGCAGAGAAGAAATCTGTATTGTCATCTGATACATGCCCCACACGACAAGGAACCCGGTAAGCAGCAGCACCGCCAGACTTCCCAGACTTAAGCGGCTGCTCCAGCCGGAGAACTTCGGAACCGCACCGCTTAAGATTGCCGCAAGGCCAAGCAGCTCCCAGGTAACCGCCAGATTTATCGTCAGTTTCTTTTTCGCATGCAGCACAAACGTCACTGCCATAATCCCAAGCCCTGCCAGGATCACACAAACCTTTATAATTGTCGCTGTACTCATCGTTTCATCTCTTCCTTCTGTTTCTGCTCTTCTGCCCTCTGAAATACCAGACCGGACGGGCGCTTTCCTTTCCCGTGCCTGATCAGATTTCCGCGGCAGAAAACGTGCGCATCCATATTTTTTTCCACCCATCGCAGTCTCACAAACGCCACGCTCCATCCTGCAAACGATCCTGCTATGACCCCAGCCCCATACCAGACGGCCGGCAGATGGGTAGCAATCAGGCTGCCGATCCAGGTGACAAGACAGAACACAATCGCCGTCAGGATTGCGCCGGTCAGGTCATCGAAATAATACAGAAAAATGATTTCCGCATACATAAGGAACAGAATAAAATATCCAACTGCAAGGGACGGATAAATTTTCATGGTCATGCCGGAAAAGCCTTCTTGCGGCAGGAAAATCACGCAAATCAGATATATCACAACGGAAATCATAAACTGAAGGCGTGCAAGCGTCATCAACTCACTGGAAAGCTGGCGGAACATCCGCTTTTTTGCATTTTCAATATCGGCTCCCTTTCCGCCAATCACCGCCTCGGAATACAGCTTGTATTTCTCATGGAAACGCATTTCGACGCGTGCAATGAAAATAATCGATGCCGAGAGATTGGTAAACATGGCAAGGCAGGAAGCCATGTCATATGGCTGATTGCAGACAAAGCTCTTTACCAGCTCCATCCGCATATCGGTTGTCCAGAACACAAAGTTATGGATATACAGCCCCAGAATATACAGAAAATTCGAAAAAATCAGTTTCCAATATTTTCTGAAATACTGCAGCACCGGCCGGTAGCGGTTACTGTTTTTGACAAAATACCGCCGGATCAGGGCGTTTTCCAGTGTTGCCGTCACAAAAAATCCAGCCGTCAGGGAAAATAGCATGCTGCGCGTCGTCTCCCATTTCATGAGGAAATGCAGAATCAGTGCCAGGACAAATGCAACCAGCATTCCAAAGAAGAAATACTGTGAAATCCTCTGATAATCCTTACAGATGGAAAGATAAATCATGGAATAGAAAACCAGCACCAGGCTGATATAGCCACAGAAACTGCAAAATACATACGCTGTTGACACCTTCCCGACAAAATGCTCCCACAGACAGAACGGAATGCCAACCAGACAGCTCAATCCGATATTCAGAAGCATTCCGATCTGATAGCACGGCAGGATGTCCTGATACCGTTCCTCGTAGATCACATCGGACATATAACGGGACAGCACCGCATTAAACGGTGATGCCGTCAGTAACGCAAAAATAAAGATATAGAGAATCGTACAGGAAAACAGCTCACGCGTAGCATATCCGACACTGGAAAATTCGAGCAGCTCCTCCATTAAGATCAGATTGAGAATGACGACCATCATCGGCGCAATCGTTACAACGGTACTGTAGGAGAATCCAATCAAATTTGTCGTAATGGTATTTTTTTCAAAAATCCGATTCAGGCGAACGCCGATTCCTGCCATGCCATCTATCCCCTTTCCACCTTGCGGTGTTTATTTTATTTCTGTCTTTCCGGCAGCTTTACCGGTTCCTGCTGCCATTTCTGGCCCATCTGCTCCGCAAAATCGCGGTAAATCTCCCAGTATGTTTTCTGCATATATTCCACACGGTATTTCTGCATAACACGGCGGTATCCGGTTTCTCCCATTTCGAGGCGTTTTTTCTCATCG
The DNA here is from genome assembly GCF_003479105.1 of Blautia sp. AF19-13LB. Classification (NCBI taxonomy): domain Bacteria; kingdom Bacillati; phylum Bacillota; class Clostridia; order Lachnospirales; family Lachnospiraceae; genus Blautia; species Blautia sp. AF19-13LB. Next base: position 69,597 of record NZ_QUGO01000014.1, on the reverse strand, counting down.
GCCGCCATGTCCAGCATTGCCTGTGCGATTTCTTCTATATTCATGATATGCGTAACTATTCCGGCTGCGCCGAAATCATCGCTCTCACCGTAGATCAGACCATAGCAGTTTCCGACATCTGTCGCAATAACCGGCTTGTGTGCCGCATAGCTCTCCAGAATCGTCAGCGGCTGGCCTTCGCTGATGCTGGTCAAAATCGTCACATCCATTCTTCCCAGATAATCCCGGATATTGATTCTTCCGGTAAATACCACGTCCGGAACTTCCAGATCCGATACAAGCTGGAAGCATTCCTCGGCATACTCCCGGTCCTCCTCCCATGGTCCCATGATCCAGAGCTTCAGTCTTCTGTCGCGCTCTTTCGCAAAGGCAAATGCCTGGATCATCGTTTTCACATCCTTGATGGGTGTGACACGAAGAACTGCACCGATGTTCACCATTCCCGCATCCTCTTTGGTCTTTCCCGGGATATTCTGAAGATTTTCCACACGGATTCCATTCGGTGTGACCATCGTCTTTTCCACCGGACAGCCAAGCTCAACCTGCAGCTCCCGCGCGTGCTCAAACAGGGAGGTAATCAGAGTTCCCTCGTTGTACGCCAGCTTTGACATTTTCCGGAACTGGTCAATCCAGATATTTTTGTAGATTCCCGCAACCCACTTCGCTTTAATCAGCTCCTCCTCGCGTTCCCGGGTGTAAATACCGTGTTCCGAAATCAGGAGACGGCTTCCATAGAAATGCTTTGCCATGGCGCCAAGCACGCCGGCATAGCCGGTTGCAACGCAGTGATAAAGATCCGCCTTCGGGAGCTCGGTCTGCATTGTGAGAAACAGCGGCAGATAGATGGAGCGCATAGTCCATAAAAAGTCAGAGAAAACGATCTGGCTGTATTTCAGGTTGTAGCACTCTTTCACGGCATTCAGAAAATCCTCTCCCATCAGGAGCGCATTCAGGGAAACATCTTCTTTCCGGAACAGATCAAACAGGACATTCCACTCGATATCCTGATCAAGAAGCAGACTTCGAAGTGCCTGATACTGCTCTTTCTTCAGCCGATGTTTATGTCGTTTTTTACTTCCGCCCCAGTCCACATCGTCCAGATAGAGTTCATAGACGGCGGAGACATTTTGGGGCAGCTCATACGCATACTTTCCGCGCTGGGAACGGTTTGCCGCAATGGCGAGGATGATAAATTCTGTTTTTGGGAAAAGCTGGATCAGACTGTGTACCCAGCTGGAAACACCGCCTACCACAAAGGGATAGCAGCCCTCCGCTACCATACAGACTTTCATTCGTTTTTCACCCCCTCTTCATAGTAATACCGCCGGTCGGATGCACGAAGTGTAATCGTTACTTCACTCTTTTCCGCGCGGATCAGCCATGCAGAATCCTCCAGCTTTTCTGCCGTTCCGCCCGTGACCTTTTCAACGCTTTCATTGTGTGTCCGAATCACATAGTACGCAGTTTTCTCTGTTCCCGTGGTCTTTAAGGTGATGGTGTCGCCCTCTCTTTCGTCCTCGTAGCGTAAGTTCAGGAAGGTGCGGATTCTGGAATCGCAGGTGGAAACCGTGGTACCGTCAAATCCGGAAAATGGCTGCCAGTAGGTTCCGAGGTTGGAGGCAAATTCTTTGACGATTTTTTCCCAGCGGTCCTCCTCTGTTTTCGGATAAATCACTCTGCTTAAATCCAGCTCTACACTGGCATAGCCGAGCGCACTTTCAATACTCTTCATTTTCATCCAGGAACGATAGGTAAAACGTCCGGTATCTTCCGTGACAATTTTCTGCTGTGTCGTCTGTGCATCCAGGTAGCTGACCAGATCGCCAGCCGTATCTTTGCTCTTAACTACGGTGCGGACACTCCCAAGAGCAGACTGCTGTAAAGCTGTTTCCATCTCCTGTTCACTCAGGTTTCCACTGAAAAAGGAGGAAAAGTAAAAATCCGAAAGATTTTTCTGCATGAAGCTCTGATCTTCGTCTAATTTTTCCTTTACGGATGTTTCGGATTCTGTAAAACCGGAAAGTCCCATCTCGCCTTTTTCTTCGTTGAGCAGCTTCGCATAATAATGCAGCAGCTCGCCATCTGCTTCTGCCGGAGCATCATAATCCAGTTTTAGTGCCACCATACAGGTAAGACCGAAATGATTTTTTCTATAGATTGCTGCAATCGACGGCCAGACAATATCGCGGTTAACACCTTTTGTTCCGTTTCCGTAAATCTCCTGCATTTTGTCCGTATTTTCCTCTGCAAGTGACGGAAAGTTCTGCACAACAAGATTCTGCGCATTTACAACCGGATAAATCAGATAATTTTTGGTTTCATACACCATTCCCGTCAGCAGTCCCAGCCCGGTTTCATCCTCCATATAATCTCCATTTACGGCAAATACACTGGCTGTCCCGAAATTTTTCCGCCAGATCACAACCGGATAATCCTGGGTTTTCAGCGTCTGATCCTCCGGAAAGCCTTTCATATAAGTTTTGGTTCCATCTCCAAGCTTAAACCATGGAAACGTAAGCTTAAGATCCTGCCTGTTTTCTTCTTCCTTATTTTCGGCCCGGTAAATATTTTCTCCGCCGAGCATCAGATTGTCATACAGATCCAAACCCGTTACGGTTGTAGAATCCTCTTTTACTTCTGCAATTCCAAGCAGCTCCCGCAGCTTCTGATTTTTCCGGATCACAGACACCTCCGGGAGATTTGCAAACACAACATGGATCCCCTCATCCACACTGTCCTGCAAATCTATGACATCCTTTAAGGCGGTCCAGTCGATGCTTTCTGAATTCACTACAATCATCTCCGGCTGCTTTGCACCTTTCTTCTCCATTGCCTGTTCATATTTGCGCATGGATGGATAAACTGCTGCTTCGTACTTCATATACCGGCACCATTCACAGACAACCGCCCCCACAGAATGCTCCTCGGCTTCTCCGATATAGACGATCGTTCCCCGGCTTCCTGTTATGTTTTTCTCGCCGGATGCGTCTTCTGTTCCAAATGCGCCGCTGCCATATTCCAGATCTTCTTTCTCTGCCGCATACGCATTTTTTTCATAGTGGTTCAGTTTTTCCTTTGCCAGATTCAGACCCTGAAACAAAAAGAGGATGATTGCCATAAGCATTGTGATCGCTGCAAAAGTTCTGCGGGAAACCATTTTTTCTTCCTCCTTCTGTCATCAAGTCTTTTTTGTTGAAATTTCAGTTTTTTCAGCCCTGTCTGTCTCTTTGTTTTTTCCCGTCTTCTCTATTTTGGCATTGGGTTGTTGTAGCCATAATCAATCGCAAGGTTGTATGGACTGTTAACATTCTGCTGAAGGCGATAGCAGATAAAGCTGTCGGATTCATAGTAAACTTCCATTTCATTCGGGTAAAGCTCTTGGAACCTCTGTGCCCACTCATACATATGGCTCATCGTGATCCAGCGATTCTCTCCTGTGTAGGGATGAAGTCCACCGGTAAACGGAAGTGGCGTTTCCGCTCCCTTGGCTGTGACTTCTTCGTGTTTCGTACTTTCCCCATAATCAACTGGTATCTTTTCAATAAAAAAATACACGCATTTCGTTGGTATTATAATCTCCGGATTCTGCCCCAGATCTTTCAATTGATTTAATAAGGTAATGGTCTCATAGTGATATCCATAAAATTCTGTCATGCGAAGCTCATCATTCGCTGAACAGATTGTCCATGTAAAATCTTTATTTTCCCGCAAGATATTGGTAACGCATACCATGGCTCCGTTATCTTCCAGTGCTCCGACCTTTACCGGCTCTCTTATAAGACCCTGCGATAAAACGGCTGCTACAGCCATCACAAGTGTCAGGAGGGAAGCCATCTCGCCAAGCCATTTTCGTTTCCACCGGCGTATCGCCAGATACACCACTGCATCTACGCCAAGCGCCCAGGCAAAGCAGATCGCATAGCACAGGAAAATGCCGCAGCGGTTGGCATCCATCAGCGCCGGAAGATGCAGCAGCGCTGCACACTGCAAAGAACACATGCATAGCAGATAAACAGCCGCAGACAAAACAGCTCCCGCAAAATTATTCTCCCGCAGCACTGCCAGGAGGATGCCCAGAAGCAGCAAAATTGCAATACTTCCCAGCGTAATTTCTGCCATATGGGGTTTTACATTCATGACATTGATACGGATACTCTCCCGCACTGCAGATCCTTTTTCTTTGAGCCTCTCCGACAGCGGTTTCTGCTGCTTTTGTATTCTTTCTTCTGCCTCTTTTCGCAGCTCTTCTATCCGGGACTGGCTGAGCACAGAACCGGTTTCACCATTCTTGGTTGCGTTGCCGCTGCTTTCTGTTGTATTGCCGCTGCCTTCGCCGGCCGTCAGACTGTCGGATACACCGTCCTGTGATAAAGTACCTGCTGTGTCCGCATCCCCCTGCTTTTTATCACCGGTAATGACGTTCATTCCCCAGTACAGCGATCCCTGCAGCCCCTTTCCCATCGCAACGCCCGCCGCCATCGGCAGGACAGATAGAAGGACGCTTAATATTCCCGTAAGCAGGATTCTTCTGAAATAGTTCCACCGGAAAAAACGAAAGCAGAAGCCAACAGCAACGCCAATACAAAACAGGCCTGCAGCCATCGTACCGTAAAAATGAACGGTCAGCGTCAGCGAAAATCCAATCGCAAACTGTACCAGATACCAGCGGCAGTTTCCGTTCCGTTCTTTTGCAAATTCCTGAAAAAAACGGATCGCCATACAGACAGAGGTCAGGACAAAAATCATACTGAACTCCTGCGGCAGTGCACTTTCAAAACGGGCGTACGTACTCCGGTTGAAGATATCCATCACATAAAACAGTATCCCCAAATACGGCGTAAACCTTCCCCTGCACACCATTTTCAGCGCCGCGACCAGTGCCAGATATACAAAGTATGTCTGCACCACGCCGAAAATCCGCAGCAGCACATAGGTAGGAATTCCAAACACCATATGAAGATAATAAATCACAATATGGAATCCATACGGATACACGCCCGCAACCCAGATATTATTCCGCTCAAGCTCATTGATCCAGTAATTGTGCACCGGAATATCACTTGCTTTGTAGCCGAATGTTTCCACCATATTCGGTCCGTACACATACGTGATCGCTGCAATTGCCGCCAGCAGCACTGCTATTTCCGGCAGCGCATGCAGCCATTGCTTTCGTTTTCCCCGAAAACACCGCTCGTAAACGGTTCTCCGAAGCTGCGCCAGCGATGTCTTTTTGCCCCGCTCTCCATCAAGCAATCGTTCGATCCGCACCAGCAGGCTCTCAATTGCTCCCGGGATCTGTTTTTTTCTTTTTCGGATCCAGATAAAAAGGAATGGCCCTGCAGTTCCGAGGAGCAACGTCACACGACTGCTGATCCGAAGAAACTGAAGCAGATAAACGAGATAAATGATATAAAAATTCCCTGCGAAGAAATAAGCGATCAGTTGTTCTGCAACGGAAAAGCAACGAAACCTTTTCCGAAGGATCCGCCAGGGGAGAAACAGAGTTACGATGCCATAGGCGGCAAAAATTTCCAGAAATTGTAAAATTGTCAGCCATCTCATGGACATTTCTTTTTCCCTCCTTTCGCGGAAATCATTTTTCAAACATGCTCTAACTGAAAGTGCGGATCAGCTCCAGCGTTTCATTATCGATAATGACGTCCGATTGTTTCAGCTCCTGCATCACCTGAAAGAATTTTTCTCTTTCTCCCATGGTAAAATACAGCTTTAACTGGCACGTATACGCCTCCAGTGTATTTCCATGCTGCTGTACCAGACGCCGGCACCATTTTTCAGTTTCCGGAAATTTTTTCAGTTCCAGAAGTCTGAGGCAGAGCCCCTCATACTGTTTTACGAAGATCCGCTCTCTGTTTTTCCGATACAGCGATTCTGTGGCCTCCTCCAGCATCTTGACGTACTTTGTCTGCTCCAGAGTTGTAAAGACTTTCTGGCTTAAAACGCTGTTCATATAGTCGAGCATCATCTCCTCGTAATCCGTCTCTTCTTCGCCTTCCTGCTGCATCCCGGTATACATTTTCTGTACCTGTGAGCGGAACTTGTTCAGTTCATCGCAGAGCACAGATGCGGCGTAATGCGATGTCTCGGAATCTTCGCTGTTCAGTGCCATGGTAATCGATTCCAGCGATTTTTGCAGATCGCCGCGGATCACATTCAGCATCAGCATACGCAGATTCCGTTTATCGCTGACGGCAAGCGCTTCCTCGAGCGGTGCTATGTTGCGCTCCCGCTCCTCATCCGCCTTCAGATGTGTCCGCACACGTTCCTTGCCAAACACAACATCCTCCAGATCGACTGTCTGACGGAATACGGTTTTGAAAAGAAGATAACTGCACAGAAAAAACGCCGGACCGACGACTGGGCAGAGCACCATGACGATAAAACGGATCAAAAAGGCTCTCTGGTTATCGTATTGCACCTCTTCTCCCTGCTCTTGTTTCAAATCACACGCCGGAACATAAACCAGAGCTCCGATCAGCAGATAGATCAGGGCGATCAGGGCATTGACGATCCACAGAACCACAAAAGTCAGGGTTTCATGGCTCATCACGCTGCCACCTCCCTGTTCACAAGGATACTTTTCAGACCCTCTTCCCCGAAACGCAAGATCACACCTTTCGCATTTTCTTCATCGGTATTGGAAAGCAATACATGCAGCCCTTCATCCAGGATCCCGATATAATCCGTCTGACGCAGCTTCTGTTCCAGAATCTCACCTGCTTTTTTATAATCTTCGCTGCTGCACACAATCCGAACCAGTGAGCATTCTGTCAGACCGTTTCGCTTCGCCTCGAAAAATGCCGCTACCAGCTGCGTAAAGGCATCTTTTTCGAGAATTTTGCTGTTTTCCAGATACCTGTGTTCGTGCAGCGCTTCCAGATAGCGGTTTGCCCGCACCACTGCATTCTGGATCAGATAGCTGACGACCGTCAGACGGTTGGATTCCGCAAGATTCATGCGTTCCCACGGAAGTCCCCACAGCATCAGGATGATCTGCATCTTGTCCTCTGCATAAATAGCCTGTGCCATCAGCGGATAGCGCTCATCCATCGTTTTGTTAATGTAAACGCGGTGTTCTTTGAGGTCCTCATACATTGCCTCCATCTCAGGATAGCGGATGGAATTTCCCATTTTTCGCGCTGTCGGTGATGTGAACGAAAAGAGACGCGCATAGACGCGGTTGGCGACGGTATAAATTGCCACATCCTCTGTATTCATCAGCTTCGAAATCGTCTGCGCCGCATAGAAAAGCACCTCATAGGCGCCGTAGCGTTCCAGCGACGATGTGATTTCATAGATTTTTCCAAGACTGTCCTTCTGGTTGACAAGCTGCAGCTCAAAAAGCTGTTTCATGCGCACGTTGCTGTCATTGATCTCCGTCATATCGCCAAGCTGTCCGCGCAGATACCCGATCTCCTCTTCATCATCCTTTTTAATCTGGAGAATCTGATCCCGCATATAACCGACAACCATTCCCAGGATAAAAAGCTGTGCCATCCAGATGTAGGTGCTGTAGTCCATCAGCACTTCCAGTCCGCTCTGATGATACATCTGACGGAAACAGTAGCCCACAGTCGCCAGCAGGGCCGAGAAAATCGCCTGCTGCTGACCATATACGATGGCAAACAGCAACACATAGAGAAGGTACGCATCCAGCTTTGAAAAATACTGGCTGCCGACTACACGGTTGTTGATCATAAAAAACGGGATAAAACAGATCAGATTTTCGATGTACGGAACCAGCATACGGAAAATCCGGCACAACAGACGCCATACCCGGTTTCCCCAACCCGCCCCCGCATCATCACGCTGCAGAAACGAGCTGCTGTGTTTTTGCATATATGTGACAACGGCTTTCACGCCCTTCTCATATGGGACAAAAATCTTTCCGTCAAACTCTTCCTGATACCGGCTGCCATCCAGCACCAGACGGAAACCCTCGCCGACCGTATCGTCACGGATCTCCACGCCGTCTGCATTCTGCCGGATCAGCTCCGCCAGATCCATCTGTGTGATCGCTTCACCGGATGTGATATGGTACAGTGGATATTTGGGACTCTCCTCCATCATTGCGCGATAGGCAAACGCAACGGCATCATCCTGGTAAATCATGGAAAAAACAGTTCTGCTGTTGGCTGCGATCTGATTCGTCTTCAGCATTTCCAGTGTCATCCAAAAACACGGATTTCTGTCTGTTTTTCCTTTTCGCGGAATGCCGTACATATGGTCAAAACGAAGAATCCGCGTGTCCATCCCTCTGGTATCACGGTAGCTTCTGCAGATGTTTTCTCCCTGCAGAAGCGCCATTGCCTGAAAGCTTTTCGCGGATGCCGGTTCTGTTTCGTGGATATCACTGCTGTAGGAACGGCCATAAACTGCTTCGGACGACAAATAAATAAACCGGCCATCCTGCTTAAATGCATACGCCGACAGAATATTGGTCAGATCCGCCGTATAGCGGACAGACTCTTTTCTCGCATCACTCCAGTCATAATTTGTATCATAGGCGCCGAGAAAAAGCACGAGATCCGGATTGACATTCGAGAATATTTCCTGCACACTCTCACTGTCATAAGGAAAATCGTAGCGTTCAAAGACACGGCTGTATTTTCCTCTTCTGTCCCGTTTTCCCGTTAACAGATACGTCTTATGTCCTTCTTTTTCCATCTTGGTAATCAGATCATCCATCAGTCTGCTCTCGCCACCGACTAAAAATACTATCATACACTGTCCTCTTCATATTTGCAGATTACGAAAATGATTTTTCGTTTTTCAGGCACACTCCAGAACCCCACAATTTTGCAATGTCTGCAGCACGGCGTTTACATCCTCCTGCACGTCCTCCGCCGGCACATCATAAGCTTCTCCAAGCCGTCTGGCAATCTCCTCCTCAGATACGGCATCACCTGTCTGTTCATAAATAAAAGCCGCAGTTTCACTTAGGGTAAGTACCCGATTCATTTTTTCTGTCGTTGTCCCATAAGGAATCAGAATATATTCATCTGCGAGTTGTCTGAGTACAAACTCACCTTTTCTGGTCATCTTTCTCTCCATTCGCTTACGTTTTTCTTCCCGATGGTGGGAAAGGCCATCATTCCAGAACATTTCAAAATGACTATACCCTACACTTGTCTGAGTGTTTGATACAGCTGTTTATGAAATGCTGTACTGACAGATTTATTATAGCCTCAACTTATTTCATTGTAAACTTTATTTTATTTTTTATCGTTATCTGTAATATTTTTTTATTTTATCGCTCAAATTTCGGCATTTTTGTGGTATACTGAACCATATCTCTCTTTTCACAAAAAATCTTCAAAGGAGTCTCTCATGCAGCCGCTTGATACCGTTTATCTACAGATTCTGAAAAATTTATGCACCGATTCGTCTGAACCGATCCCACTCGATGGGGTGGATACCGCTGCTTTGTACCGTCTGGCAGAAAAACATTGTTCACTTCCTTTTCTTCTGCCTTATTTTGAACAGCAGCCATCGTTTTCCGGGATAAAACAGCAGACAAAACAGATGCTGCTCTCCTATTATCAGCTGGAACATTTCACACGCCTTACTTTTTCGCTCCTCCTTGCAGAGAAGATTCCCTGTTTTCTCTTAAAGGGTATGAGCCTCGCCGCCAATTATCCTGTTCCCGAATACCGAAAATTGGGAGATCTGGACCTTTATATTCCCGAAAAAGAGGCTTTTTCCCGTGCCTGTCGTATTCTCGAGACGAATGGATACACAGAGCAGCCGGAAGACAGTGATCATCATGTTACCTACCGCTTTACCTTTCCGGAAACCGGCCGTTCCTTTACCCTGGAACTCCATTACCGTATCGTTGGCATCTATCAGTTTGCCCGTGCCAACGAGCTGATAGATGAGATCTTCTCCCCGGATCATCTGAAGCCGTCTTTCGTGGAACTTTACGGTCAGACCTATCCTGTTCTTCCGCCCACGGAAAATGTATTTTATATGCTGCACCATATGCTCAAACACTATCTCTACAGTGGTTTCGGCAGCCGTCTGCTCTGCGATTTTACCTTGTATCTGAAGCAGTATGCATCTGAGATTGATTTTGAGAAAATCCACTCCTGGTGCCGGGAATCAAAAATTTTTCATCTTTATGAGCTGATTCTCGGATCCTGCCATCTTTATTTCGGTCTTTCCGCTTCGATTGACCCGCAGATCCGTTCTTCTGCCGCTGACTGTGCTGCCTTTCTGGAACAAATTCTCGCAGACGGCGACTTTGGCATTGACACGGAGCGGAAAATCGTAAGCCGCGGCTCTTACCGGCACGCCGGTGTCCGTGCCTGGTTCCACGAAGGGCATGTTCAGATGAAGCTTCGATTTTCCAAGCTTCATAAATGTGTGTTGCTCTGGCCGGTATTTTGGGGAATCACTTTTTTCTGTTTTCTCTCCAATACCTACCGCGTCCGCCATACAACACTGCGTCAGACATTAGCAGACTTCCGCGCCGATAACCAGAAAACCAAGCTGTTGAAAATTTTTGAAAATAACGATGTCCCGTAACTGGAAATCCAACAACATTTCCCGTAAAACTCCATAAGGATAGTCTGCACTTTTTGACTATCCGGTAGTATTTGTTTCAGAGTAAAAAAAGAGTAAGTGAACGTCTCCCCTTGTTCACTTACTCTTTTTTCTATACCGTCGATTCCATCTCATTTTTCATGACTTTGAACCGATCACAATCTATGGAAATGCATGCTCTCTCCGCCTATCCCCTTGCGAAGGTTCCACGCCTGTTTTTAATAAAAATGCTGATATCCGATCTGAATTCCGCTGCCGTAGCCGCTGTTGAAATACAGGCATCCGCCAACCGGGCTCTCGCCGGAAAGTGCTGCCTGTGCAGCTGCATAACAGTCACTTCTTGCTCCGCGGGAAAGCACGCTCTGGAATGTTCCGGTCGCAACCGGTGTAAACTGTCCACCCTGATAAATAACGCCGGAAATGCTGTTCGGGAAGGAACCGCTGTTGACACGGTTTACTACAACCGCTCCGACTGCCACCATTCCTGTGTAGCTCTCGCCGCCTGCCTCGCACTCGATCAGTGCTGCAAGCATTGCCACATCATTGCTGTCTGCGGAAATTACCGATGCACTGCCTGCTGTGGAGGCTGCTGCTGCGCTGCTTGCCGCACAGGCCTGTGATGCCTGGTATTCCTCCATGGAAACAGCACCTTTTAACTCCTCTGAAAGTGTCACATAGTCTCCATGAACGTATGCGCTGCTTCCGCTGTACTGGATCTGATACCAGTCAGCCTCTTCGCCGAATATGCTGACTTCACCATTCTGTGTCAGTGTTCCAACCTGCGCGGAATCTGTGGATGCTGCCTCACGGACACGAAGGCTGTCCGCCTGAACAACTCCGGTGATACCGCACATATTGCGGTAATGTGCTTTTGCCTCTTCCCCAAATACCAGATATTCATTCTTTATGTAGCCTTCTACACCATTGGAAGAGATCTTGCTCCACTCATCTCCTTTTTCTGTTACAGTAACCGCATAGCCCGGCATCAGAACTCCGACGATCTCGGAATCTGCGTTTGCCTCGCTGCGGATGTTGACATATCCTTCTACGTTTGCTGCAGCCATTGTGCTCCAGTCTGTTTTATTTAAAATGGTTTCTTCCTTTGTCTCTGCTTTTACGGGTGCAGCCATGATGACAGTCAGTGTGAGCACGCTCCCCAGGATGCCCGGCACATAACTTTTTTTGAATGTCATACTTACCTCCTGAACAATTATTACGTTTTTGTTACATCTTGTTACAAACCGATTCTACCAGTGTTACATCTTTTTGTCAACTGGAACATTTCGACAACATTCCTGTCTTTTTCCATCGTTTTTTTCATAGAACCCACAATTTTTCACCACTTTTCCGCTTTTTTGACGAATTGGATCGGTTTTTATTCCCACTTTTTCTTCTGCATGCGGCCTGTCTGGAATACTTTTCCGTGTCTTATTTCCTTCTTTTTATTTTGCTTTTGTTTCACATTCTGCCCTTTATGCCCTCTTTTTCCGCAAATATTTTTTAAGAAATTGTGACAGTTCTTTTTCTATTTTTCGACATGCATTACAAACCTTTTCCACTTTTGACGCATTTTCAAATTTTCTTTTAACTTTTTATTTTTACATGATATTTCTTTCTACATATGGTATAATCTTTAAAAAGAAAGAAAATTTATATTTTATCAATTATTTTTCTTTCAATTTATACGTGAAACTTACCGCAGGAAAATAAAACAGACCGACATTAGAAACCGATCAGGTGAAAGGAGGATGTCATATGTTACACAGCACACAGACAACGAAAAAACACACAGGAAATTTGATTCTGAGATTCGGAATGGCAGGCCTCCTGGCGGCCGGATTATTTTTTTCCGCTCCGTATTCGGCAGCAGCCGAGACAGTTCCAAGTGCAGAAAATACAGACGCCGGTGAAATTACCATTCACTTCACCCATTACGATGCACAGGACCTGGAATTCTATCTGAACACCGATCAGGCGGCTCTTGCTTTTACCGATGCTGCCCTGACATTTCAGGATTCCACAATGGATGCGCCGGTCACCATGTCATATCTTTCCGATGATGGTTCCTATGTCCTGTATCAGAACAGCGAACCGGTCGAGGAAGTAAACGGAACGTTCTCCGTATCGATGGTTACGGAACCTGGCTACACACTGGATATGGATCAGATTTCCTTCTATGTTAATGGACAGGCCGTTTCCAATGGTGGTTCCGTTGTGATTACGGATTCTTCGGCGGCGATGACTTCTCTTGTTTACTGTACCGCAATCCCGGAAACACCGGCAACTGACCCGGAGCCATCTCTTCCAGAAGAGCCATCTGCACCGGAAGTTCCGGAAGAACCGGCCGCTCCAGAACCATCCGTTCCGGAACAGCCATCCGCACCGGCAGAAACCCCGACCGTGGTACAGCCATCTGCTTCGGAACAGCCGGCACAGGAAAATATTCTTCCGGAAACCGCAGCTCCTGCATCCAAAACCGCACCGGAACAGGTTCCTGCATCCGAACCGATCGCAGCAGAACCGATTGCCAGCGTAGTTGTTACAGAAGACGAAGAAGTTGATCTTTCCACCATCCACCCGGAAGTTACCGCATCCGCTGTTACTTCTTCCAGCCAGCTTCCAGCCGCAACGCAGATTGTACCATCTGCCAGAACAACAGACCCGGATGCACAGATTATTACTTCGGAAACTGCAGCTCTTGAAAATGCCGCACAGGCCGAGAATACACAGACTGCACACACAGGAATCGGCTCCTGGTTCCATCAGCGAACAAATCAGATCCTCGCAGTCATGATCGCTGTGATCCTGCTTCTGATCCTGATCGAATCACTTCTGGCACTAAAGGATTCCATGAATCAGAAAAGATCGCATCGCTTCTATTAAAAATAAGGTCCATAATAAAAAATAAGCATACAAAAAGAAGGAACGTATCTCATGAAACATGGGATACGTTCCTTCTCTTATATTATTTTTTATCCTCTTTTTTTCGCAGCCGCTTTCTGAATCTCACAGAAATCGTGCAGCGCCTGACGGCCGATTTTTACGATTTTACGGATGTTGATGGAATTTGTTCCGCCCTGACGCGGCTTGAAGCTGATCGGGATGAAACGGATTTTCCGGTGAAAATACGCTCCGAAGGCAGTCATCAGTGCGTTCGGCAGATTGTAGTTTTCCGGCATCAGCGGCAGATACTCGGCCACGTAGTCTGCTTTCATCAGACGGAACGGGGCATTTGCATCCGGCACGGATACGTGGAAATAGGTCCAGAGCACCGCGCACAGCACTTTTTCCACGACAGCGCGGGAAAAGCCGTCGCCGCGGCTTGTGCGGTTTCCGAAAATGGCGTCGTAGCCCTCGCGGATCTGCCAGAACTTTTCGAACTCCGCCGGATCGGTCTGACCGTCGGAATCGGTCTGGAAGATATAGTCCGCACCGTTTTCAAGTGCATAGCGGTAACCGTACAGAACGGTGGAACCGTGGCCGCCGTTTGGCTTCGTCAGCACGGTGAGCAACGGGTGGGTTTCGCACTCTGCTGAAGCAATTTCATACGTATCGTCGCGGCTTCCATCGTTGATGATCACAAGACGGGACGCACCGCCGCCGTTATGCTTCTCCACGACGGGACACCATTCCTCGATCGTTCTTTTGATATTTTCCGACTCATTATAGGCTGGTATTACAATATATAAGGTATCCATTGGTATTCTCCTTGCATTTCCTTCCATCCATTATACAGGATTTCTTTTCATTGCGAAAGATGCGCTCATGGAGAAAATTTCCCAGTACCGTTCGTTTGTTATTCTTCCCACAGTTTCTGCGGATAACGGCCCTCGTCTTTTAATTTCTGCAGTGCTGCCATGACATTTTCTTTGTCTTCTTTGTACGTTACGCCGTACCAGTTATCATAGGAGCGGAGTACGGTGACTTCCGCTTTTTTCTCCTGCAGCAGTTCATCGACAACGAACGGCAGGAAGTATTCGCCTTTTAACGGGTTGGTTTTGTATACATTCTCGAGGAACGGCAGGAAGCGGCGTTTCAGCTCGATCAGAATGCTCGGTGTGAAGCCCCAGAGGTTCATGGAAACGATGGTTCCCTGCGGCAGTCCGGTCCAGGTTGCGCCGTCATCCTCGGTGTATTCGGCCTGTCCGCCGTGGTTTTCGATTCTTGTGCGCTCATGAATGCCGACAAGGTGGTTCTGGTCGTCTGCGGTGCAGATGCCGCGGGCTACGTGGCCATTGTCGGTCAGGGTTTTGTACAGGTCGTAGGCAACCATCGCGTACTGATAGGTCGCGCCGTCCTGCTCGGTTGTCAGCTGGCGGTAGATCTCCTCGAATGCCGTTCTTCCATAATAATCATCGGAATTGATGACGGCGAACGGTGCGCCGTCGATGGCTTCTGCCGCACAGAGAATCGCATGACCGGTTCCCCACGGTTTGACGCGGCCTTCCGGC
Organism: Blautia sp. AF19-13LB; assembly: GCF_003479105.1. Classification (NCBI taxonomy): domain Bacteria; kingdom Bacillati; phylum Bacillota; class Clostridia; order Lachnospirales; family Lachnospiraceae; genus Blautia; species Blautia sp. AF19-13LB. Next base: position 54,583 of record NZ_QUGO01000014.1, on the reverse strand, counting down.
ACTTCGTAGCCTTTCGGGAGAACGTTGAGTTCCTGGTAAACATACTCTACATCCATGTATTTCTCAATTCGCTTGCCGATGCCCTCGCGGAATGCCTCGTCGATGGCTTTTTTGATGATAAAGATGACTTTCTCAAAGCCTGCCTGTTTTGCATCATAAATGGAAAAGTCGATAATCATATTTCCGTACGGGTCAACCGGATCAATCTGTTTTAATCCGCCGTAACGGCTTCCCATTCCTGCTGCCATGATGACTAATACTGGTTTTTTGCTCATGATGTTCTCTCCTTTTTATTCTCCAAAATAAGCTTTTAATCTCTCCGCAAAGTCTGCCGGGATTTCTCTTTCAAATGGAAATGGTTCTGCATCCGCCAGATACTCGGCAATTTCGCCCAGGACACCGGCGCTCCGGTTCAGTGACCAGGCGGAGATCCAGTCGATCGTATCGTGGCAGGTGTGCATGCCGAAACCATCGCGGTTCAGCGTCATCGCCGGGATGCCCTTCCATGCGAAGGTGTTGGAATCGCTGCTCCAGATGTTGTTGATGAGCGATACGCCTTTGTCCGCCTGTTTTAAGTGCTCCATGATCGCGTCGCATGCCTCTTTCGTTGCTGCCACGCCAAGCACGGTTCCGCCGATGGCCTGTCCGGCGAGGTCGACGTTCATGTTGAAGCGGTGCTGCGTCAGCTCGGCTTCATGCGCTTTCACATACGCCCGGCTTCCGCAGAGACCCAGCTCCTCCGCGCCGAACCAGATGCATTCCAGTGTCCGTTTCGGGCGGTTTTCGGCGAAGTAGTGTGCCAGCTCCATGATGATCGCTGCGCCCGCCATGTTGTCGTATGCACCAGGTCCCTGCGGAACGGAATCGTAATGAGCCGTCAGCGTCAGGATTTCCTCTGGCTGCTCGGTTCCCGGGATGCGCAGGATGATATTTTTCGACGTTCTCCTGATTTTTTTCTGCTGTAAAACGAGGCGTGCACGGCTCGCTCCCCGTTCTACCAGTTCCATCGCATCAAGATAATGAATGACGGCGCACGGCAGTTTCGGATTTTTTACGCCGCGCAGGGTGCGGTAGTCCGGCAGGCGGTCCTCGTCTTTGTCCAGCGGCGTTCCGGTCAGGATCAGAAATCCGACGGCTCCTGCTTTTTCCAGTTTTTCATAGTTTTCTGCATTGGCACCGCCGTTGATCAGGACGATTTTCCCTTCTGCATGGGAAAGGCTGACCGGGTCGCCGTTTTCTACGTAGAGGAATGGCGCCTCCACGCCTTCCGGAGCGGTATTGGCTGCCGCGAAGCAGCCGCGGACGGTGTATGTTTTCTCATATGGCTCTGTGACCGTAAAGACAGCTTCGTCAACCTGCCATGTCTCAATCTCGAACGGCTCGCGGCGGATCTGCAATTCGCCCTGCCCCCATTTTTCTGCGATTTCAGAAAGTTCTTTTTCGATCCGGCAGGCTGCTTTTTCTTCGCCTTCCGTTCCGGCTTCGCGGATGTAGTTAAACTGGCTGACGAACGCATACTGCCGCTGGCCGCTGATGGTATTTGCTTTCATAATAATGTTATGTCCTTTTCTTTTCTTTTTTTATTTTCTTAAAGTTCTTCCAGTACCGCTCTCGCGCTGCGCACGGCTTTGACGTCCGTGCGGTAGAGGGTGTATTCGCTTAAGGATGGAAGTCCCATGTTCACATTTTCTTTCCGATACTGCATCGGGCTCGCCAGTTCGATTTTTCCGGACATGTGGTAGGCGGTCACGCCGGTTTTCGGATACAGCTCGCGGATCGCATCCGCGCAGATACCGCCGCCCGCCTGAATACGGATGCGTCCCGCCGCCTGGCGCTGCAGTTCGGCGAGAAGCTCTGCTCCTTTTACCGCACTGTTCTGCTGACCGGAGGTGAGAATGGTGTTCATACCAAGCGATACCGCCTGCTCAAGCGCTTCTTTGGGATCGCGGCAGACATCAAACGCGCGGTGCAGCGTCACGGACATGCCGTCGGCTGCCTCCATCAGCTGTTCCATTGCCGCCATATTCATCGTTCCATCCTCTTTCAGCACACCGACCACAACGCCCTCTGCACCAAGTTCGCGGTACATCGCGACTTCCTCGCGGATTTCTTCTAATTCATATGGGGTGTAGCAGAAATCCCCGAACCGCGGGCGGATCAATGCATGAATCGGAATGGTTGTCTGTCTGCGGATCACCTCAAACAGCTTCGGACTCGGCGTTGTTCCGCCGATCACCAGATTCTGACACAGCTCCAGCCGGCTTGCCCCGCCTTTTGCCGCCGCAAGCGCCGACTCCGCCGAGTCCACACAGACTTCCAGGATATAATCGTTCATAAAATTCCCTCTGTTTTCGTAATTTTCTTTCTCTATCATACCCTATTTGAGGCAATTAGGAAAGAGCTTCTTTGTTTCACTTTCGTTCACTTCTGCTTCTGATGCAGATATTTTTCTCTCGTTGCCATGCCGCCGCGAATGTGGCGTTCAGACTTGTTCACATCCAGAATTTTCCTCGCCTCTGCCGCCAGACCCGGATTCACCTGTACCAGACGTGATGTCAGATCCTTATGCACGGTACTTTTGCTCACTCCGAATTTTTTCGCCGTCTGCCGTACGGTCGCTTTCGTCTCAATCATGTAAATTGCTGTCTCCACAGCACGCTCTTCGATATAGTCCCTCACAAAAAACCTCCGAAGACGCTGTTTTTACAGTGTATTCGGAGGCTATGACAGGTATGTCTTGTATTTCATTTATAATACACCCATACCGCTTTCGTCTGTTCCAGCACCTGATCGATATCCCAGGTTTTTTCGGAATTTTTTCTGCTGTTTGGGTCGTTGATTTTCAGTCTGCCATTCTGTAATCCGGTAAGAACGATAAAATGACCGTTGCTGGTAAACTCCCCGGGTCCCATCAGGGCAATGATGGGGTTTCCGGCCTGCAGGTTGTTTTCCACCCGTTCCCGTTCCACAGGGATTTCTTTGCTGGAAAGGCCGATCTGCCGGGCTCCTTCCAGCATCAGAGACCAGGCGGTTCCGCTGCCGTCTACGGCATAGCCGTTCTGTGAGGCGAAATCGGCGACCCAGCGCGGATTTTTTGTGATATCGCCGGTCATGAAAATGGCAACCATGGAAAGTGCTGTCGGTCCGCAGCCGCTTAATCCCATCACTTCACCGGCATATCGGTGATAGCCCCATCTCTGATCCCACTGCAAGAGAAGCGGAACCTCCGATGCGGATGACAGGTCGCTCAGGTCAATCTCCGGCTCCTCCTCTTTTTTCAACGGATATTCTTCGACGAACGTCTCCGTCTCATTGTTTCTCTCGTAAAGCGACAACAGCTCCTCCGGGTACTGATCCATTGAAATGCCGTTTGCTTTCGCATACCGTTGGATCGGATTCTGCCGGAAGCGCCGCACACCGCCCAAAAACAGAAGACAGCCGAACAGCAATAGCAGTCCGCGGATCCGCCATACCTTTCTTTTTCGTCTCCGTGCTCTTTCTCTTCTTTGTATTATCCTTCTTTGTGTCATTCTTTTTTGTTCTGCTGTCTCTTGCCATTCCAGTGTATTGTCTTCACGGATCATGAAAAATCCCCCTCCCGATCTTATGGTGTACTCCCAAAATCTTTCTGTGCCTGATTTTGTGAGCTGATTGAGAGTACATTCTTCCTTTTCATCATAACAAATTTCCGATTTTTCTTTTTGTATATTTTCCGAAGAAAAACTGCTTTTTTTCCGTCTGCTTTCTTAAGATTTTTTGTATCTGTGCAAAGCCATGCGAAACGGAAGCAAAACCGCAAGCAGGAAAAAGATGGCAAATTCCGGAAATATCATTGAGAAAAAAGTTCAAAAATGGTAAAATAGGAAAAACAACATCTTTAAGCGGAGGATAAAACAAAATGAAAAAACTGAAAGTAAAAAAAGGCAGCACCTGTATGGCTTGTCTTGCCTGTGTGGGAGCATGTTCTGAGGCATTTTATAAGGTATTTGATCCGGACAAGGCATGTCTGCAGATCGTAGAGAAAAAGGCTGTTCGCCCGATCGCCTGTCCGCAGTGCGGTAAATGTGCCGAGGCCTGTCCGGAAGGCGCCATCACCCAGAACCCGAAGGGCGTTTACATGATCAACAAGAAAAAATGTACGGGATGCGGAGCCTGTGCGAAGGCCTGTCCATTTGGCCTGATCGTAAAAACCGAGGGAAATCCGGCTTCCAAATGTATCGCCTGCGGTATCTGCGCGAAAGCCTGCCCGATGGATGTACTGGAAGTTGTGGACGAATAATGATCCGAACTCTTAGATACCGCCAGGATCTCATGTAAGCACAGATCCTGACTCATTGCTCACATAAACATAAAAATGCACTGTGGAACGTCGTCGGACAATTCCACAGTGCATTTTTCTGTTAAACGAAAAACAATTGATTCCCGCTCGCCGCCTGGCAGAATGATCGATGCCCGTTTCCGCAGACAGCATTCCGACAAAAAGGGACAAAATTTACAATTTTACTCCCGCGCCAGCAGAACCATCGATTTTGCCGGAAGCATCATGCTTTCTTTCATCTCTGCTCCATCCTCTGCACAGCGTTTTCCATCGCAGAGCAGTTTCCAGTTTCCTTCCGGGAGTTTCTGCAAAGCTTCTTTTTCCCATGGATTGTAGAAGACGCAGACTGCGCGGCCATTCGGGTATTCCAGTTCGTAACCTGCGATCTGGTTTTCACGGAAAAATGTCTTTTTACAGTCCGGCTCGCACGTTCCGTATGCCTGAAATTTTCGGCGCAGAGCGAGAAGACCACGGTAATAGTCCACCAGCTCTTCCTGCTCTAAGGCGCGTGTCCAGTCAATTTTGTTGAGCTGCCACGACGATTTGAAGCTGTTTCCTTCGCCATGCTTCGTGCGCGCAAATTCCTCACCCGCCTGGAAAAACGGCATTCCCTTGCAGGTCATCACAATGCCCGCCGCCAGACGGTTCATCGAAAGCGTCCGCTCATCCATCTTGTCAAAATCCGGCTCCGCATCCTCCTTCCGCTTCGGATCGGACAGTTTTAATTTATCCCACAGTGTATAATTATCATGTGCCGACACATACGGAATCAGCTGGCTCGCATTGCGCGGCTCATAGGCTCCTTTTCCGTCCAGCCAGCCGTCTGTCGCGGAAAGTATTCCTGCTGAAAGACGCTCTTTTCCATTGACATAGCCTCCCTCTGCGGCAATGAAAACACTTCCCTTGATGGAATCTCTCGTATCGTCACAGAACATGGAAATGCCATCCATCAGCTTTCCGATATTCTGTTTATCCGAAGGGAAATATCCCTCCTGCATTGCGCTTGCCGCTGCTTTCCACGGTTCACCGTAAACCAGAATCTCCTCGCCGCGCGGCATCCGGTTCAGAGCTGTGCGGATCGCATTCATGGTCTCCGTGTCATGCAGTGCCATCAGATCGAAGCGGAAACCGTCGATATGATATTCCTTCGCCCAGTAACAAACCGAGTGAACCATAAAGCGGCGGAACATCTCCCTTTCACTTGCCGTCTCGTTTCCACAGTCGGAGCCATTGGAAATCGTGCCATCCTCCCATTCACGGTAATAATAATAAGGAACTGTTTTCTGAAGCGGCGAATCGAGATTGTACGTATGATTGTATACCACATCCATAATCACACCGATGCCGGCCTTATGCAGCGCCTGAACCATTTCCTTCATTTCCCGGATACGTACCTCCCCGTGGAACGGATCGGTTGCATAGGATCCCTCCGGCACATTGTACTGCACCGGGTCATATCCCCAGTTGAACGCTTCCGCATCATCTTCCGGCACACTGCCAAAATCGAAAACAGGAAGCAGATGCACATGAGAAATGCCAAGCGATTTCAGGTAATCGAACCCCGTCGCATGAATCCCGTCGCCGTTCAGCGTCGTGCCTTCTTCCGTAAACGCCAGAAACTTTCCACGGTGTTTATCCGAAATACCGGAATGCGGATCACTCGAAAAATCTTTCACATGAAGCTCATACACACAACGATCCTCCGGCCGGATTTCCGGTCTTTCATCCTGCTCCCAGCCTGCCGGGTCCGTCTCTGCAAGATTCACCACCATGCTCCGCTCCGAATCAATACCGGAAGCCACGCCGTACGGATCTGTCGTATCAAAGACACCATCCGAGTGCAGGATATGATACGTATAATACGTTCCATACCGCGCTCCCTGCACTGCACAGCTCCAGACACCCTTTTCGCCGCGCGTCATCGCAATCGAGGCTATTTTTCGGTCCCCGCGCTCACGGCTGCTGCCGCAGGAAAACAGTTCCAGCGAAACCTCCATTGCTGTCGGCGCCCAGAGCTTCCATTCTGTCACAAACTGTTCATCCTTTTTCGGCATCTGCCAGTTTCCATCACATTCCCTGCTCTTCTTCACCGAGACACCGAGGTCATCCCCTTCATACGTAAAGTTTTCCACAAATTCTTCCGATTCAAAAAAGCTTTTCCACTCCGCCGGCGTTCTTTTCACCACCGCATTCATCTTCTTTCCCTCTATTTCTTTGTAAACTCGCAGAATCTCTCCGACACTCCACGCCTGCGCATAGCAGCCCTTCGACATCACCGGCGCCGCACCATCATAAATCTCCGCCAGATGAAACAGGCATCCTTCCTGCATCCAGCTCGCAAGACGCTCCAGTCCGCGATGCACTTCCTGTTTTCCCTCCTTCGGGAAATAGTTCAGCACCGCGCGGAAATACGCCCCAAGTGGAAATCCCCAGACTGTCCCCTGATGATATGCCCTGTCACGCTCCGGCTGACTTCCGCCGATCCATGGATGAAACGCCGGATCCTCCATCTCCAATGACCGCAGTCCTGCTGTCGTATACAGCTTTTCTTTGACCTCCTGTAAGATCCGCTGCCCCTGCTTCTGACTCACCATCTGAAACGGAAGCGCCAGCACAAAGACCTGATTGCATCGAAACTGCTTCTCTTCATACGTGCCGTTCAGCACATCCTTCAGATATCCTTCCTCTTCCATCCAGAACTTTTCGAGGAAACTCTTCTTCACCTGCTCCGCAAGCTTCCCATACGCCGATCCATCCTTTCCGACAAATGGCGCCAGCTCTTCCAGAATCCTCAGACCATTATACCAGTACGCATTAATCTCCACCGGCTTCCCGTGACGCGGTGTCGGCAGCTCCTTGTCAATCCGCACATCCATCCACGTCACCTGCTCCAGACCGCCCCCGGCCATAATCAGCCCGTCACTGTCCATTTTAATATGGAAATCCGTTCCCTTCTGATACCAGAACACAATATCCTCCATCACCGGAAACGCCTCACGTACAAACTCCACATCTCCTGTCTCAAGGTAATACTCATACACCACATCCAGAAACAAAAGTGCCGCATCCACCGTATTATACATCGGAAGCGCATCCCCCTCCGGAAACAGGTTCGGCATCAGTCCTTCTTTTGTATATGCCATAAAAGTCCGAAGAATGCTCTTACACTCCTCATACTCCCCAATTGCCAACGTGCACCCCGGCAGCGAAATCATCGTATCCCGCCCCCAGTCCGCAAAATAAGGAAAACCAGCCATAATACTCTTCCCACCTGTCGATGCACGTTCCGTAATATACTGACTCGCACTCACCGCCAGCCGCTTTCCCACCAGATCAGAAATCCCGGACTTTTCCGCAATCATCTCCTGCCGCTTCTCTTCCTCTTCTATCCACAGCGCAATCCTTTCCTCATCCCACTTATCCACATCATCCGCGAGACTATACACAACAAAAAAGACCTGCTCCCTGCCGTCTCCCGTCATCTCAAACCGAATCCGATGATTCACGACAGCACTTCCGATACCATCTCTTCCATCCCGTGCATCCTGCTCAAAAAACAAATCCCTCCAGATCCTCTCCTTCTCCATCTGAAGCTCCCCATTCGTTCCATAAGAAAGAATCACACCATTACTCGCAATGCACTTCCGGTCCACCGCAAAATTCTGCCCCTCCTGCAGCTGCTCTCCCTTCGCCGCAAACCGCATCACCGGCCGAACCGAAAAACTCCCCTTCTTCCCACTTCTCACCCGATACCGGACAAGAACCGTATTCTCCCCCTGAACCATCCCAATCGTCTTCTCAATTTCAATCCCCTTCACCCGGTAAAACCATACCGGCAGACTCCCCATCTCAAATCCTTCCAGAAACCGAAACCCCTCCACATTCTGCGTCCGATTCACAAACTCCTGTGAAAACAGCTCCGTCTCCTCACCATCCACCTCCAACGTCTCCCAGACATTCGAAATCAGATGCTCCCGCACCGTAGGCGCCTTCAATGCTCCCATTAACAGCGCCTGATCATTCCTCGCCGCATTCCCCATCACCGTCAGCGAACAATAACCTCCCAGTCCGTTTGTCAGCAAAAAACACTTCTTTTCTCCACTCCGGAAATCCATCCACTCCGAAGCATTCAGTCGAATCCTATCCATACCCAAAAACCTCCAAATTTCACACAATATCTTCCCGAAACTTTTCTGTTCTCATAAAATCAAGCACAAAAAACTCCGAAAATATTTTTTTCATTCTATCTCCAAACTTTGCACCAGTCAACAAACTCACGCCGATTCGCCCTCCAGGCGAATCCAGCCCCTCTCCCCGTCCTCCAACACACTCTCCCCTTCCACACACAACAATCTCACGCCGATCTGCCCTCCGGGCGGATCCAGACCACTCCTCCCGTCCTCCAACCCCAGGATCTGGCTCCGGCGTCGTGGCACCTGCCGCGCAGACAGGCGCATTGGCATCGGCGGCATGCGGATGATGCACGCGTGGGAGGCAGTGGAGTGAGGATGACGGACGGCCATCCAGGCCGGAAGTCAAGAGGCTCTGAGACGGGAAATCATCAGATTTCCTGTCGAATAGCCTCGGTTCCTCAATCCACCGCCTCCCACACGTCATCATCCGCCCGCCGATGCCACCGCGCCCGTCTGTGCGGCAGGTGCCACGGCGCCGGAGCCAGATCCGTCCCTCCCCCCCACACAAATAGAGCAGCCGACCCCTCATCGGCTGCTCCACAAATCATCCTTTGACGGCTCCTGAAAGCCCATCTGTATAATATCTCTGCATTACAACAAACAAAATCGCAATCGGCACCGAAATGCAAACCGCTCCCGCCGCAAAGCAAGTATACCAGCTGTCGATATACTCCTTCTCCAGCATCTTCCACAGACCCAGTGCAACCGTATAATACTTCGCATTCGCCCTGCAGATAACCTTTGCGAAAATAAAGTCCAGCCACGGTCCCAGAAATGCACTCAAAGTCGTGTACACAATAATCGGCTTACTCAGTGGAATTGTCACCTTCGTAAATACCTGGAATCTCGTTGCTCCATCCAGATAAGCCGCCTCATCCAGTGCCTTCGGAACCGTATCAAAAAATCCCTTTGCAAGCAGGAATCCCGCTCCGGAACCGCCCGAGTACACCAGAATCAATGCCACACGGATCATTGATCCCTCCGAAAGACCAACTGCCTTTAAGATATAGTAGACAGCAACCATCGACATAAATGCCGGGAACAGACCTAAGATCATCGCGATGTTCATGTAAGTCTTACGGATTTTAAACCGCATTCTCGACATGCAGTAAGAAACCGAAAGCACAAATATTGTAGAAATCAGACAACTGAACACCGCAATGATAAATGTGTTCTTAAACATCTGCGGAAAGTCTAACACCTGCGTATCTGTAAACAGACGCACATAATTATGAAGCGTATATCCCTTTGGGAAAAAGCTGGTAACATAAGATCCCTTCTGTGTGCTGAAGCTTAAGAGTGCAATCCACAGAACCGGAATCACCCATACAATCGCAAGCAGTGCCAGAACCACATGTACAACCACATCGGAAATCATTCCGCGCGCTTTCATGGAGTGTGTTTTTTTCTCTTTGTTATTCATTATTGGAATCCCTCCTCGTTCTTGTAAGAACCAGTATTCCGGTACGTGATCAGTGAAACTACCGCCAGAATGACAAAGGTAAGAATACCGACAACCGCACCAACGTTAAAGTACTGTAAGTCAACCGTCAGCTTGTACAGCCAGGTAACCAGAAGGTCCGTCTTTCCGGCGGTTGCTCCGACCGGAACCGGTGCTCCTGCAGTCAGCAGATAGATAACGTTGAAGTTGTTGATATTACCCGTAAACGTTGTAATCAGATACGGAGTCGTGACAAACAGCATATACGGCAGCGTAATTTTAAAGAAAATTGTCACAGGGCCTGCGCCGTCCACACGGGCTGCCTCGTAAAGCTCACCCGGAATGTTCTGTAAGATACCGGTAACCTGCATCATGGTAAACGGAATACCAACCCAGAGGTTGATGATAACAACCGTCGCTCTCGCCCAGGTCGCATTTGTCAGGAACGGAAGCGGACTGCTGATCAGACCGGCCTGAACCAAGAGGTTGTTGATCAGGCCGTTGTCCTTTAACATCGTACGCATCAGAAGAAGAGAAACGAACTGCGGAATTGCAGCGGAGAGCATAAAACAGAATCTCCAGAATCCCTTGATGCGGGTTGTTTTACGATTGATGACAATCGCAAGAATCATACCAAGAATATAGTTCAAGAAGGTAGCGAGCACAGCCCAGATCAGGGTCCATCCAAGAACAGACCAGAATGTCTTGCCGATCGAGTTGCCCATGCCAAGAACCGTACTGAAGTTTTTCAGTCCAACCCAGTGGAAAATCGTCAGATGGTCGCCGACTTTACTGTAGCTGGTGAAAGCCATACAGATCATAAAGACCAGTGGAAGGATTGTGAAAATCACAATACCAAGAATCGGAAGTGTCAGCAGGGTCCAGTGCAGTCTCTTGTCAACGAGTGCTTCCAGATCCTCTTTGATGGTGTTGATATGTTTCCCTTCCTTTGCACGACACTCTACCTCATAAGCGCTCTTCATATTGACACGCCAGATCATAAAGAAGAGAACCGTAATAAAAATCGTTGCTACTCCGTAGAGCAGGAACAGAATTGTCATATCGCCGCCGGTATATTCATAAATACCCTTGGCCTCGTTCCACACCTCTTCCTGCGCACGGCCGCCCAGGGTGATGAGATGATAGAGATTGTTGATACCGCCTTCGATCATAAACAGAATATACGCAATTTCTACTGCCAGAAACAAAATACCCTTTACAATCTGTTTATGAGCCAGATTTCCCAGTCCCATGACAAGCATGGAAAGTTTCGTGACCGCATCGCCCTTTGTGATGGCTTTTGTCACCGGATAGGGAGTCTCAAACTCTTTGGCGCGTTTTTTCAATGATGCCATAATCTATCCTTTCCGAAAGACAGGCATTGTCAATCCTGGTGTCTGACAATGCCTGCGGTTTCAATCCTGTTGATTTTCGAACGCTTCAGAGCCGGTTTTACTTACTCGACTGCAGAAGTATTCATGCTTGTGTTCAGTTTCTCTGTCATTTCTGCAGCGTTATCATGGGTAACTTCACCGTTGACCAGAGATTTACCAAAATTCTCTGCCGGAGTCCAGTAGTTGCTCATATTCTTAACGAACGGCTGGATGATAGAAGTATTGTTGAAGGTATCGTTCTGAGCAGTTACCAGTGCATCGTCTGTGATCTGGGAAAGCAGCTCTTCGTTACACGGAACTACGTTTCTCAGTTCATAGTGTGCTTTCTGAGCATCTGCGCTTCCGAGATATCTTGCAAGAGCAACCGCAACCTGCGGATATTCACAGTTCGGATTCACACCGATTGCTTTAGAACCGGAGAAGGATTTCATCTGTTTCTCCTCACCGTTGATGGTGATAGTAGGAAGCTGTACAACACCGTAGTTGTCGCCGAGTGCCTCTTTAACTGCGGATGCATCCCAGGAACCGGAGAACATTGCTTTTACAGAACCGTCACGCAGACCGGAAAGACCGGATCCGTCTGCATCAGATACGAAGTTCGGATTGTTTACCAGGTCAACCAGGTAATCGGTTACTGCTTTTGCTTTATCGCCTTCGAAGTCAACGCCTGCTGCCTCGTCTGTTCCGTCCTCACCGAACAGCGTACAGCCGTTTGCTACGTAGAAGGAAGCAATGTACCAGGAGTTTGTAATCGGGAAGGAAATCTTGTCTTTTGCGATCATGGTATCCAGGTTTTTCACTTCATCCTCAGTGAATGCAGATTTATCATAGTACATAAACCAGGTGTTTGTGGTGAATGGTACACCGTAGATATCGCCGTCAACGGATACGGAATCTACAATTGCCTGAGAGTTGTTCTCTTTTACCTCCTCAACTGTCTGTCCGCCGAGTTTTGAAATTCCGTTTGCAGCGATCAGGGATGTCAGGTTGTCGTTTGCAAACATGTAAACATCTGCTGCTCCTTCAACGTCCTGTGTTACGGTATCTTTTGCATCGCTCTCTGCGCATACACCGTAATCAAAGGTAATGTGCCAGGATGGATGCTCCTCTGCAAACTGATTGCACATGGTCTGCAGCCACTCACCGCTGTCGCTTGCCTGATCCTCTGATGGAGACCATACGGTAAGGGTTGTGGTAATTTCCTCTTCCTCTGCTGCATTGGAAGCAGATGCGCTTGTGCTTCCTGCCTCGGATGTGCTCTTGGAATCGTTTCCGGAAGCGGCATTTGAAGAACCGCTGTCGCTGTTTCCGCATCCTGCCAGCATGCCAACTGCAAGTGCTGCGGTCATCATAATAGATACTACTTTCTTTTTCATATTGAAAATCCTCCTTATATGATTTTTCTTTCTGGAACGTCTGCTGTCATATCGCATTTGCTGCTTGGTATCTCTCGTTCTTGTTGATTTTATTATAGCAGTTGGCGGATTTTTCTGAAATATCAAGAATCTATGATCTATGTTGGATTTCTACGTTACATTTCTACACCGGAGCGTATCCGGAAAATCATTTCCGCAATCTGCAGAATTCTTTTCCGCAGCAGAAAAAGAGGCAGCGCACCGTTTTTCCGGTGCGTCCTGCCTCCTCTTCTGTTTTTTATTCTGTTTTTTCTTCTGTTTTTTCTTCCGCCTTCTGATCTTCCTGTGAACTCAGGCTTTTCCTTTCCTGAATCATCTCCTGAATGATTTCATCTCCGCCTTCCTCCTGCCACTCTTTTACAAAATCATCAAAAGAAGAAAGCTCAGACTCGCCCCGGATAATTTTTAAAAAGGTCTCCGATTCCAGTTCTTTTAAGGTGTAACGATATGCTTCTGTGGTCTTCGTCCGGGTCGGATAAATCGTATTCACTCTTTGAATCTTTTCGTCGCTTAAAAGCGAGCAGGCTGTGATACGGGATAAATACGCGCTCCACTCCTCCGCACTCGCTGTTTTCGGGTTCTCCAGATAGGCGCGGCATACCTTTTCGAACGATCTTTCCAGAATCTCCAGCTCATCCTCCGATTTTTCCCCGTTCAGTGCCGCCTGCAGATTTTCGTAACAGATCGTCAGTGCCTGATTATAGTCGAGATTGATTGCTAAGGGGCGTGCCGTCGGATCGATATTTCCCGTATAATATTGCTGAAATTCTCCCCTTGGATCATCGTAGGAATAGCGCATATAATCAAACATCACCGACAGGATCTTCGGCACAATCTCCGGATATTCATACCCTTTTCGCACTACCACATAATTTCCGGTCAGCTTTTCGTTGCAGTACCGCACACTTCCATCCTTCCCGGTCCGAATCAGAAACGGCTGCCAGTCGGCCTCCGGATCCGTCTCATGACAGCGCCAGAGCGGGTTGTTCGGTGCCCACCACGGTGCGAAGAAAATGCCGCAGCGTCCCTGGGCAATGAGATCGGCAATGTCATCCTGTGTGCGGATCAAAAAGTCCCGGTCAAGGACGCCCTCCTGGTACCAGTCGGCCAGCATGCCAAGTGCGTCTTTTACATTGGGCTGAACGGAACCATAAACCGGCATTCCTTCCGCATCCGTCAGCCATCTTCCCGGATATGCACCAAATGAGGCAAAAATAAGATTCATGCCGTATTCCGAAGAAATGCCCGTGCCGCCGTACAGAGTTGTGCTGACTGCAAGACCGATGTTACCCATCTCCTGGTTTGCCGGATTCTCCTCTGCAAACGTCAACGCAATATGTTTCACATCATCGATCGTTTCCGGTACGGAAAGTCCCAGTTTTTCCATCCAGTCCTTCCGCACCCAGAGAAGATTCGGACCGTCCGAAATGTTGGTTTCCGGGAATGCCATCAGCTTTCCGTCAAAGGTACAGCCCTGCAGAATCTCCTCACCGTAGCTTGCATAAATATCCTTGATACGGTCGCTGGCACAATTTGCATAAACCTCTGTAAGATCGGCAAGCTGATCGTTTTTCTGCATGGCATTCATCGTTTTCTGATCCACAACCATGATATCGGCAATGTTTCTTGTTGCAATCATGGTAGAAATGCCAACGTTATAGGTATCACCGTAGTTTTCATAAACATCCTCGTTCTGTACATTAATGATTTCGCGGATCAGGCGTGTATAGGCATTGTCCTCATAGGTTTCTCCCTCCGGGAGATTGGAATTATTCACGCCCGTCATTTTTGCCAGCGTGTACGTGATAGTCTCCGGGTAACGTCCGTACGGCGTTGTTTTCGCTTCCATAACAGCCGCAGCCTCGTTCCCGGCAGCATCGGAAACAGAATCATTTCCTGCTACGCCACTTTCTCCGCAGCCACCCAGAATCGTTCCCGCTGCCAGCAATACAGCGAGGCCTGCCGCAATTTTTTTTTGCATCATGCCTGTACCTCCTTTTCCACACCCGGAATCCGTACCGTCACTTTCGTTCCCTTTCCCGGCTCACTCTCAATCGAAAGACCATACGCTTCTCCGTATTCGAGCTGAATCCTGGAATTGACATTCCGCACACCGTAGCCGCTGCTCTTCTCCGTCAGAATGGTCTGTGCTTTTTCCTGTTCCATGCCAACGCCATTATCCGCCACGGAAAGCACCACACAGTCTCCGTCGCGCCGTCCGCTGATTGTGATCACGCCTGGCTCACTGCCGCGCCGCCGGTCAATTCCATGTGCAATCGCATTTTCGGCAAGCGGCTGCAGAATCAGGTTCAGTGTACGGTAATCCAGAATATCCTCCGCCACATCCATTTTGACCGTAAAACTGTAGTCGTGAAACATTTCCTGAATCTGCAGATACGAACGCACATTATCAATCTCCTCGCGGATGGACATCGTATTTTTGCCTTTGTTCAGAGAAGTCCGGTAGTACCGCGAAAGCGCCAGCGTAGCCTTGCTGATATCATCCGAACCGATTTCCAATGCTTTCCAGTTGATCAGCGACAACGAATTATACAGAAAATGCGGGTTAATCTGCGCACGGAGCGCCGTCATTTCATACTGCTTCTGGCGGATGCGGCTCTCATAGACTTCCTGAATCAGCTGACGGATACGCGACAGCATCTGGTTAAAGCCGCGCGTCAGATCACCGATCTCATCTCTTTCCGTAGAAACCAGCTCTACTTCCAGATTTCCTTCTTCTACCTCGGACATTGTCATTTTTATCTTTTCAAGGCGGTGCGCCATGTTTCCGGAGAATTTCATAATCACGACCGCAGAGAAAATAACGCAGCCTGCCCACATCAAAAGAACCATCAGAAGAATCGGCTGCATCGGACTGATGATGCCTTTTTTCGGCAGATAGCACGCGGCATGCCATCCATTCTGCTCAATCTCCTTTTCCAGGAGAATGTAGTTCGCTGTATTCTGCTTCTCTTTTTTTTGTATCTTCTGAAAGTCTGAAAATTCCATCTGGTATTTTGCATTCCTGGTCATCTTCTGATTTTCATACAGCACTTCTTTGCCCTCATTGTAGACGAAAACACCGTAATCCTCATTGACTGCAAGCTCCATGGAGCCAAAAATCTTACTGTAGTCCATGGAAATGTATAAAAAACCGCCTTTTCCGTCATCAATCAGCGGCATAGACCGCACCAGCGTCACCGTTCCCTGGTCCATATCGGCATACCAGTGAACATCATTGTCTGCCGGTGCTGTCCATTCATCATTTTCCATTTCCCGCGCCGGACGCAGATACGTGCCGTGCGGAATGACGAAATCACGCACATAGACCGTAGATTGTCGGATTTCCGGGTAAAAATAACTTAAGGAATCCATCATCGGATCAAACTCTTTCACCATGCGCTCGTATGCTTCGAAGCTGTTTTTGTCTTCTGCCTTTATAATCTGAACAATCGTCTGGTCGAATGCCAGATAGTCCGACATACTCTGGTGCAGCGCAAGCTCCGTATTCACATCGTCCACTGCCTGATCAAAGGTGGTCTGCAGATTTTTGATCTCACGCTCGACAAGTACACGGCGCATCTGGGTGTAAAACAGTGTGAACATCAGGCACATTGGGAAAAGGCCTGTGAGAACATAAGCCACGATAAGCTTCCGGTGTACCTTCATATCTGAAAATGCTTTTTTTATTCTGCCGGCAAATGATGTCATCTTACTCCCCCTGATCCCGGTATTTCTGCGGGCTGATTCCAAAAAATTCGCGGAAGCTCTGACAGAAATAGGACACATTCACAAAACCGCATTTTTCGCAGATTATACCGATTTTCTCATTCGTATTTTCAAGCATCTCCCGCGCACGCTCCATGCGGAAGCTTTTTAAATAACGGCTCAGGTTTTCTCCTGTATTTTTCTTGAAAATGCTGCTCAGGTAATTCGGTGTCATGCCGACCTCGCGCGCAAGCTGGTCGACGCCCATGCCGCTGTCAGAATAGTTCTCGCGGATATACTGTTTGATCTGCTCGACTTCTCTGCGTTTCGCAACACCACCGTCCGCGCGGAAGACCGTTTCAAGCCGTTCAATACCCATACGGACTGCCTGAATCACACCGGCCATGTTGCTGCTGTGATACAGGGCGTCAATCTCACGGTCCAGCTCCCGCTCATCTTTTCTCTCGAGATTGTCGTAAATCTCTTTCAGCAGATTGGAAAACATAAACTTAATGTAAATCTGGGAGAAAATCGTCTGATGTTCATACTTCTCGCAGAACTGATCAAAGTGTTCCCGCAGACTCTCCAGATCCTTCATGCGAATGTCCTGCTGGATCTGGCGGATCAGGATTTCAGCATCAATCTGCACCAGCACCTCAGACTGCTCCTCCTGAAAGGGAAGGAAAACGTGGTTTCCCGTGTGATAAAAGCGACGCTCCATGAGCTGCTCCGTCTGCGCAAATGCATCGTAAAGCTCACAGTCCGGCGTGATCTCACCCGACACGGCCAGAAAGCATTCCTGATCCCACATTTCGCGGATATACCGGTACAGCTTCCGTCCGAAGGCTTCCCAGCCGCCATCCGGCTCCTCGCTGAAAAAAAGAATGGACTGCTGTGGGTTCAGGTTCAGATAGTGAAAGGGCATCTGCAAATCGCTCTGCATCTTTTCAATCTGTTCGCTGTTTACCTGTTCAAAATAGTTGTTGGCACACTCCAGCAGTACCATACGGCAGAAATCCCGGACAAAGCTCATATCGAGAAGCATCTGTGTTTTCTCCTGCATTGCGCTGCGGCTCTGCCCATTGACCATCAGATACAGCAAATGTTCCCGCAGAAACTCCATACTTTCGTCCTTCCGTTTTTCCTCACGCTCACTCTTTGCAAGCTTTTCGTTGATTTCACCAACCACCTTTTCAAATTCTTCCGGGTTGACCGGTTTTAAAATATAGGCGAAAACACCGTAAGAAATCGCCTTTTTCGCGTAGGAAAACTCATCATACCCGCTGAAAATCACCGTTTCCGTCCCCGGATACGCCTCATGAATCCGGGAAAGAAGCTCAATTCCATCCATGAACGGCATATTGATGTCGGTCAGCAGTACGTCAATTTTCTCTTTTTCAAACACCTCCAGCGCTTCCTCTCCATTGGAGGCCTCCAGAATATTCTCCCGGATATTCATCCGCGAAAGCAGCATCCGAATGCCCTTTCGCTCTATCATTTCATCATCTACAATCAGATATGTGTACATGCATCGATCCTCTTTCTAAGCAGCCTGCCTAAAGCGGCGCATACTGGTTTTATTATACCATTCCCGCGGCAGAATTGCATAGCGTTTACCGCTCAAAACCGTTACCGGAAACGCAAAACCAGAGCCGGTGAAAACATTCTCATCCGACTCTGGTTTTTCTATTACATGATTTCAGGACACCACTCATCCTGTCCCGAATCAGGCCTTCGTCCTCTCCCTTTTACTTCTGATATTCCTCAATTCTGCAAACATGTTCTTTTGTCTTTTTATTATAATTAATTCCTACCAGAAGCAAGTTTCCCTGATATTCTTCCAGACTTCTGCAATATTCTTTGTCCTTAATCTGCGCAAGCGCACCCTCTGCTGTTTTGTCCCATTTCAGTTCTACAACCAGCGCCGGTTTGTCCTGGTATCTTTTTCTTGGTACGAAAACAAGATCCGCAAACCCTTTTCCCCCTGGCAGTTCACGGTAAACCGTGTAAAAATTCCGTGCTGCATACAGTGCCAGTGAAATCGTATAGCTCAACGCATTTTCATCATTGTACTGAAGCTGTGACGTTTCAAAATGTGCCAGCCGAATTCCCTCTGCTACCTGTGTTTCCTGTTTTTCCCACACAGCCTGCAGAAGATCTGCGGAATTTTTCAGTGCCTTTGAAATATCTCCCCATTGGGAAACGGTTACCGCACTGGCATATTCTGACTGTACCTCGGCATTCGGAATAAAAACATATTTATTCTGTTCCTCATAACCAAGATATCCAAGATGAATCAGCAGTGTCAGCACATCATCCTCTGTCCGGAAAGTTGTCATATCATTCGTAAAACTGCCCGTGTTCACCGGAATCTTTTTCCCTGCCATCATCTGCAGTACGTCATCCCGCAGGCCGTCAAAATTCAGATCAATATACCACTGTAGTGCTTCAAATGTTTCTGTCTGATTCCAGTAATTGCCGATTTTCCGGAATCGCATGGCATTGACAACCGAACGCGGGCTGTAAACCGAACTTTCTCCCGGGAACGAATAGCCGTCATACCAGTTTTTAATTTCTGCCAGATCCATCTGATACCGGCCGCAGAGTTCTTCTACTTCCTGCTCCGTAAATCCTACATATTCTGCGAGCGGCCCTGGATCAAGCATTGTAAATTCATCAAACATATTCAGTGCAGAATGGGTTCCATATTTTTTGATCGGCAGAATACCCGTCAGATAGGCAAGTGCTACGTAAACCTTATCTTTCAGAAAATCCCGCAGGAAATCAAGATACTCTTCCTGTGCTTTTTTATCCTGCTGATATTCCCGGAAAACACAGTCCCATTCATCAATGATAATGACAAACGACTGTTTTGTTGCCGCATAAATATCCTGCATCGATTCTACCAGATCCGTATCGTCAAAGTAGTCCACGTCCGGATAACTGTTTTTCAGTTCCCGCAGCAGCATTCTTCGAACACGGTCAATCACCTGGCCAATTTCCTTGCTCCGGCTCAGAAATTCCTGCATATTCAAAAAAATCGTAGGATATTGATTTAAGTGCTGTACAAATACAGCATTTTGAGAAATTTTCAATCCAGAAAAAAGTTCTCTGGAATCGCATTCCTTCCCATAATAAGCCGTCAGCATATCCGCCGTCATAGATTTTCCAAAGCGCCGCGGACGGCTGACACAGACATATCTCTGCACAGTATTAATCACCTGATCGGTATACTCGATCAGCCCTGTTTTATCCACATAAATTTCGGACTGAACCGCTTTTGCAAATTTTTCATTTCCCGGATTCAGATAAACTCCCATATTCCACCTGCGCCTTTCTCTTTCTACCTCTATCATACGATATTCTTGCCTTAAGTTCAATCTAGCATAAGTTGAAAAATGCCAGAATGTTTTTAACTGAGGCAAAACATTCTGGCTGTTTTTTCTGGGATTGCTATGAGTCAATTAATTAATGAATAAAGAACGCGTCCTCTTCCTCGTCTTCCACAACCGGCATCATCGGGTTATACTCGGTTTCCACCAATTTTTTCACCAGCTCGTGATCGAAGTTGCGGCGGATTTCACAGGTTCTGTCGAAAATCATGGTTGCTTCATCCCCTGGGGTGCATGCCGGCCAGTTCGGGAGGGATGGGGTTTCCGGGCTTCCGTAGCGGGCAAAGTTGATCCAGGCGGTGGCCATACGCTCCTGCAGACGGTCTGTTTCGCCCGGGACATTGCATACGGCAATGCGGTCGATGTTATGGAATACGAACGGAATCTCGGCACAATGCCATGCGGCTTTTCCGCCATCGATCGGGAATTCATAGGTAAACTGATAGGAATAAGTCGGCGCTTCTGTAAACTCCGATTTCTGACGAATGAATTCGATCGTTGCCGGACGGAAGAACGTATCCACAGACCACAGGTCGGCAATTGTTTTGTCCGGGTATGCTTTTTCAAAAAGAGAAATCAGCTCCGGCGTTGCATCACCATATTTTCTTGTCAGAAACGCAATCTGTTCCTCACGGTTCATCTCATGTTTTCCCGGCACAACCGGTCCAAAATCAAACTCACCGATGTTGGTTCCTGCCAGCACCGGAATCGTTTTGGCGTGATCCGTAAATCCGCATTTGATCGGATTTCCGCGGAACCAGCCGTTCTCCATCGGTCCCTGTCCGATATAGCAGCCTTTCGCAGCAACCTCTGCCTCAACTTTATTGTACGCATTTGACAGCTCATAATACGGGATCGTCTCAAGCTTCTCCACCTCGGATTCGTCCAGATTCAGTTCTTTTAACAGAGCCTTCACAATCGCGGTGCCGTCTCCGTCCTCTTTCTGATAAACCTTTGCCTCATAAACACCGCTCTCGATGATACCCTTCTGGAACAGGCCGTCTGCTGCCGGCGTATTCATCAGCGTTGCCACCTTCATACCGCCGCCGGACTGACCGAAAATCGTAACATTCTCCGGGTCTCCGCCGAATGCCGCGATATTGTCATGTACCCACTGCAATGCAGCTACCATATCTGCGTTTCCTGCATTCGCAGAATTTTTGTATTTTTCGCCAAACGGCGAAAGATCGAGATAACCGAGGATATTCAGCCGATGGTTCACGGAAACAACAACGACATCACCGAACTCGCTTAAGTGATCCCCCTCATATGCCACATGCTCAATCGCAGAACCGGCGCTGAAGCCGCCGCCGTGGAGCCATACCATGACCGGCTTTTTCGCACCCGGATCAAGACTCTGTGTCCAGACATTCAGGTTCTGGCAATGCTCGTCCTGCGGCCAGTAACGATGCGGTACCAGCACCTCCATGTTCGGCTCATCCTGCTTTAAAAGCGGACATACATAGCCGTACGCCAGCGCATTTTTGATTCCTTTCCATGGTTTCACCGGCTGTGGCATCTGGAAACGGTCCGCCTCAGCGTAATGGATTCCATGAAACGCGTATGTCGTATTCAGGCGGAAGCCGCGTACCTTTCCCGCCTTTGTCTCTACTACCGGATCTGTTTTACTGCATACAAAATAATCTCCCATATTTCAGTTACCTTCTTTCTATCCTGTTCTGTGACGCGCAGTTTCCAAAAAACCACCGCAAAATCCCCCTGATCTTTCCGTTTTTGCACCGGTCTTTGAAGCATCTGTTGTTTTTGCATTTACGCATCTGCTCCTTATTATACCAGACAATTTTTTCAGAAACAATTCTTTTCACTTTTATTTTCGGCTGTTTATATCAATAAAGTCCGAAAATCGCGTCAAAAATGGATATTTCCATCACAACTTCAAAGTGCTACAATAAAAAAGAAGGTAAAATCAACGTAAAAAAGGGGACTACTATGACGAAAACAGTACAAAAGAGCAAAGCCCGCGATATGACCCAGGGCTCTATCTGGAAACAGCTTCTTCTCTTCTCGCTTCCGCTGATGGCCGGAAATCTCTTCCAGCAGCTTTACAACACCGTTGACAGCATCGTTGTCGGCAACTTTGTCGGCAAGGAAGCACTCGCCGCCGTCGGCTCCGTCGGTCCGATCATCAATTCTCTGATCGGCTTTTTCATGGGACTTTCCACCGGTGCCGGTGTCATTATCTCTCAGTATTATGGCGCAAAGGCGGATGAAAAGGTCAGCCGCACCGTCAGCACGACACTGGTGATGACATTTTTTCTCTCTATTGTCTTTACTATTCTCGGCATCTTCATTACACCGTACATGCTCCGCATGATGAGTACGCCGAACGACGTCATCCGCGAGTCAGCAACGTATCTTAAAATTTACTTTGGCGGTGTTGCCGGTCTGATGTTCTACAACATGGGCTCCGGCGTTCTCCGCGCTGTCGGCGATTCCCGCCATCCGCTGTATTTCCTGATTTTTTCCGCTGTTGTCAATACCGTGCTCGATCTTTTGTTTGTCGTTTCCTTCGGCATGGGAATCGAGGGTGTGGCGCTTGCAACCGTTATTGCACAGTGCCTTTCGGCGGTTCTGACGCTGTATGTGCTGACCACAACAGACGGCCCATACCGCATCTGTTGGAAAAAGCTCTGCATGGACTGGTCTTTGCTGTACCGCATCGTCTGCGTCGGACTGCCGGCAGCGATCCAGCAGATGGTGACTTCCGTTTCCAACGTTTTCGTGCAGTCCTATATCAATGTATTCGGCTCGGATGTTATGGCAGGCTGGAGTGCCTGCATGAAAATCGACCAGTTTATGATGCTGCCGATGATGAGTGTTGGTCTTGCTTCGACCACCTTCACCGGACAGAACGTCGGTGCCAGCTACATTGACCGTGCAAAGAAGGGTGCTACAACCGCATTCCTGCTTGCTGAGCTTGTAACCATTGTGATGATGATTCCTCTGCTGATTTTCGCTCCGCAAATGGTCTATCTGTTTAACCAGGAGGCAGCTGTGATTCGTTACGGAACCCTGTTCCTGTATCTCCTCTCCCCGTTCTACATTCTCTGCTGCGTCAACCAGGTTTATTCTAACGTCCTGCGTGGCGCAGGAGACACCAGAACACCAATGATCGTAATGCTCGGAAGCTTCGTCGTGTTCCGCCAGATTTACCTGTTTGTGATGTCTCATATATTTGATTCCATCATTCCGATTGCACTTGGTTATCCGGCGGGATGGCTGGTATGCAGTGTTCTGATTTATGCCTGCTATCGGAAATTCCGATGGGATAAAGGAATGCGGAAAAACTGAAGGATTCCTTTCCGGACATAAGCAAAAGGGACTGTTGCACTAAGAAAATGAACGTAGTGCGACAGCCCCTTTTTTCGCATTATTTTTTCAGGAGTGCTGCTGAATGCTCTTTAATCAGAACAACTCTGCAATCGCCGCGATCTTCTCACAGTTTTCCGGCAGCGGACCATTGATTTTCGGTGACTGGCGCGTTGCCACGTAACAGCTTGCGATTCCGGCAGAGGCTGCACCGTGGCAGTCAGCGATGTCGTCATTTCCTGTCATCAGGCATTCTGCCGGATCGAGGTGATACTGCTTCAGCAGCATCTCATAAAACGCCGGATCCGGCTTTTTCACACCGGCATCCGATGAGAGCAGGATTCCGTCAAAATATCTTGTCAGGTCGAGCAAGGAAATTTCCGGCGCGGTGAAAAGCGCCTGTGCGTTGGACAGCAGAAAAACCTTCTTTCCTGCGTCTTTTAAACGCTGCAGCATTTCCGGCACGCCGGGGAACAGTTTCAGTTCTTCTATCGAAATCGCACGGAACATTTTCGCCAAATCTGCAATTTCTTTTTCCGTTACCGAAACAGCTTGATCCTCAAACAGCTGCCGGAACACATCCGCAATGTCGATTTCCGGTACATGGCTGCCGCGGCATTCCATTTTAAGCGCAGCTTCCTGCTCTTTGATTTTTGTCTCATACGCCATCCGGAGTTCTTTCGGCTCATAGGCGGCCCCTTTCATGCCGAAGAACAGGCTCATTTTTTTCCAGAGATACGCTTTCTTTTCATTCGTATGTATATCTACCAGAGTTCCATATAAATCAAAAATATAATTCTGATACATCCTTCATCATCCTTTCTTACGGAAAGTTTTCCACACGACACGTATTCTACCAGACTTTTCTCCACAATTCCATGTCTTTTTTCCAGACTTCCTATCTTTTTTCTCTACCCGGGCTGTCCATCAGACCAGATCGTTGAAACCTGTTTTGTCTTGCTCTCTGTAAGAAAGAATCCTGCCCGGAGGGCTTTTTACTTTATCGGAAAATTCAACGAAGTTTCTGGTAACGCAAAAAAAATTCCCCTGTACAGATTTTGTCCGCAACAGGGGAATTCATTACATCTCACAGTTTCCTGCGAATTGTAATCTTTGATTTACTTTCTCGCATCCAGCATTTCTTTCACCAGACGAATATACTCCGGTGTTGTTCCGCAGCAGCCGCCGACAATGCCTGCACCCGCGTCTACCAGAATGTTCATATATCTTGCAAACGTCGGCGCATCCATGCTGTAGATTGCCTCACCGGTCGGCGTGATTTTCGGCAGGCCGGCATTCGGTTTTACAATAACCGGTACTCTTGCCACTTTTTTCATGGAATTTACGACTGCCTCAAGCTGATCCGGTCCGACCGAGCAGTTCAGTCCTACGGCGGATGCTCCCATTTCCTGCAGTGTCTCAACTGCTTCCACAGCGTTTCCGCCGAACAGGGCAGAACCGTCTGCTTCCAGCGTCAGAGAACACATAATCGGCAGATCGCAGACAGAAAGTGCAGCATCCATAAAGACACACGTTTCGTCTACGCTCAGCATCGTCTCCGCTACCAGAAGATCAACGCCTGCATTTGCTACCGCTGTTACCTGCTCTGTGTAGGATTCCAGCAGCTCTTCATAAGAGAGATCGCCTTTTGGCTGCAGCATTTTTCCTGGTGTGGAAAAATCTCCCGCGATCAGCGCACCTGTTCCGGCAAGCGCTTTTTTCGAGATGTCCACCAGGCGTGCATTCAGCTCCTCCACCTCGTTTTCTCTTCCATAATCCGCTAATTTCAATCTGTTTGCACCAAAGGTCGGCGCATAGACAATCTGGCTTCCCGCCTCCACGTAAGCCTTCTGTAAATTTGCCAGAATATCAGGGTGCTCCAGAACCCAAAGCTCTGTACTGACTCCTTTTGGCATTCCCGCTTTTGTCAGATTTGATCCGGTTGCGCCATCCAATAAAATGACACCTGCTCCGGCAAGCTGTTCAAATTCTTCTCTTGTCATTTTCTTTTCTCCATTCTGCCCGAGTTACCTGCAGCACATGTCCGCGTATACTGACAAATCCCGGCTGTTTTTTCTGAACCTGCCGCACTTTTCGCGTCAAATTCATGTTCAGTATAGCATTGTATTGTTTTCCCGACAAGTAAAAAAAGAGGTATCCGTTTTGGATACCCCTTCGTCTGTTTCTGTTCCCGAATGTTCAGCAAACCACGACATTCTCAATCATGATGCGCGTCTGAATGATGTGTCTCCGAATGATGCGTCTCCGAATGATGTGTCCTGCCCGAGCTGTTCCCCCCACCGGACGGGATATTCTTCGGTGACCCCGGAGACAAATTTGTTCCCTGGTTCACACGGGTTGCTTTCTGTCCATTTTCCACCTGCGAGGATGCCGATACCGTTGAAACACCCGAATCGGAACTGTTTTCCGTTGCAGCATTTTTTCCACACGCAACGAAAGCCAATACTGCTGTACCGACAAGTACGGAAATTACTGCCTTCTTCATTTCTCCACCTTCTTTCCTGGTACATCGTTTTCGCCTGAACATTAGAGCGTGTCTGAAAAATTATTTCCGCAATTTGTGAGATACACTCTGGTTGTAATTTCATTTTAAATGAACTTCTTACTATTGTCAATTTACTCTACAAATTCCCTATTATTTTCTTTTTTTTGTTCCAAAATATTTTCAGACACAAACAGCAGCCGGATCCCTCTCCCGGATCCGGCTGCCGTTTGTCCCGTATCGTATGCTTTTATTCTGCAGTGCTTGAAGACGTTGAAGCAGTGCCTGTGCTGCTTGTCGATGTCGTTTCGGTACTGCCTGATGTCGTGCTGTCAGACGTTGTACTGTCCGTTGCGGTACTGTCCGTTGTTGTACTGTCGGTTGTGGTTCCATCTGTGGAATCTGTAGAAGCGCTGTCAACTGTCATCGTATACAGATCTGCGTCCGTTACTTCAAGTTTTTTCCAGTTGGATGCGACCTTGATATCGCTCTCCTTTACCCATCCATCCAATGTATCGTTGTACTTATCCGATTTGCGGTTGGAAATGATAGTCTGTCTTCTGGACTCGGTTTTGTCCTCGTCGAATGCTTTATCTACACGGATCACATAATATGCATCGTCGCCTTCGATGACACCGTCATAATACTCGCCATCCTTCAGCTTTGCTGCTTCTTCCGCTACTTTATCTCCAAGAGAACAGGTATCGTCATCGTCTTTCTCCGATCCGGTTCCAAAGGATGTCTCGGAAGAGGTCAGATAAGAAACCTCAGAGGAGGAATCGCTGTCGGAACTGCTCGATGTGCTCGCGCTTGAAGCGTCGGATGCGCTTGTGTCGGAAGCATCGGAAGAAGAGCTGCTCTCATCGGAGCCATCTGCAGAATCGGTGGAATCTGCGGTATTCTCCGCATTTAACTGATCGTTCAGCTCCTTGCGCAGATCGGTAAACGATGCGGTTGCCGGATCCTCAGACTCTTTTAAGAGATCCAGGAATCTCTGTGCGATTTCTTTCTTTGCCGCTTTTTCCTCATCCGTCAAATCAATCGTTTTTCCATCGTCATCCTTCTCGGTTCCTGCTGTGGATACCGTGATGTAGCTGATGGAGGTCTGCTTTGCCTCTTCATCGGATACCTCGGTATCTACATCTGCGATGATCGGATCATAAATTCTGGTCTGAATAACATACAGCTCCAGTGCATCCTGGATGTCCTCAACGGTTGCGTGCAGCTTTTTCATCACATCGTCACCGTTCTTATCTGCGAATGCCTGTGCAGCCTCTTTCGCCTGCTGTTTTTCCTCGTCTGTCAGGGAAATTCCGTATTCCTCTGCGTGCTGCCGCATCAGAAGCTCTTTTTCGATCGTATCAAGAGACTGCTCCTTGAACGTTTCCCCGGTAGTCTTTCCATCGTCGCCTTCCTTGTCGTACATCTCAGACGGCATCTGCATTCCGTACATAGAGTACATCTTGGAATAATAATTGTACATGGTTGCCTGCTGATATCTCAGCATGAAATTTGCCTGTCCGAGTGTAATCGACTCGTCATTTACAGTAACTGCCGTTTTTGTTCCGTCCACATTGTCGGAACCGCAGCCGGTCAGTCCCATCGCTGCCATCGAAGCACTCAGCATAACGCAGACTGCTTTTGCTTTTAAATTTTTCATTACTTCCTCCTCATGCAGGGCGAAATGTATGCTCAAAAAGAGTTTTTCTTTTTACACGTTCGAATTTCCGGTCCTGCATCGATTTTTATAAACGCTTTTCCTATTATACCCTTTTTGTTGATACAGGGCAACTTTTTTCTTCCCTGTTCACGCCTTTTTCACACGATTTTGTGGTTATGCGAGCATTTCACTCCTGCGTGATCTGCAGCAGATCTTCCACCAGTGCATGGCTCTTCTCCAGCAGATCGATCTTTTCCTTTGAATTTCTCCGCCGCGGCGTGTAGACAAACGCCAGCGACTCCATCTGGAATTTCAGTTCGTCGCGGTATTTCTGCAGCAGCTCCGGAATCCGCGCCACATCGATTTTTGCATGCTGCTGTAAGGTGACGCGTACCGAATCGCCCATCTGTTTCAGCTCCGTCACATACGCACAGTGCGCCAGTGCTTTCAGTTCCGCGACAGACAGAAGATTCTGTACATTTTTCGGCGGTTCCCCGAAGCGGTCGGTCAGCTCCTCCGTCATGTCCTCATACTCTTCCTTATTTTCAATCGCCGCAATTCGCTTATAGGTGTCAAGCTTCAGAGACTCGTTGCTGATGTAGCTGTCCGGAATATAGGCACTGACATTCAGATCAATCGTTGTCTCGAACGCTTCTGCCGGTGCGATGCCCTTCGCCTCTTTAACCGCCTCTGCGAGCATTTTACAATAGAGATCGTATCCAACCGATTCCATATGCCCAGACTGCTCCGCGCCCAGCAGATTTCCGGCACCGCGGATCTCAAGGTCACGCATCGCAATTTTAAAGCCGCTTCCCATCTCCGTAAATTCACGGATCGCATGGAGACGTTTCTCCGCTACTTCTTTTAGCATCTTGTTTCTGCGGTACATCAGAAACGCATACGACGTCCGGTTCGACCTACCGACACGGCCACGGAGCTGATAGAGCTGTGACAGTCCCATCTGGTCGGAATCGTGGATAATCATCGTGTTGACATTCGAAATATCGAGTCCTGTCTCAATGATCGTTGTTGACACGAGCACATCGATCTCTCCGTTGATAAAGCCGTACATGATCTTTTCCAGCTCACGCTCTTTCATCTGTCCGTGCGCAAAGCCTACATTTGCATCCGGCACGAGCTTCTGGATCGTGTTCGCCATATCCGCAATCGACTGGACACGGTTATAGACATAGTAAACCTGCCCGCCCCGCGCCAGTTCACGGTTAATCGCCTCGCGGACCATTTCTTCATTGTATTCACAGACAAAGGTCTGGATCGGCTGTCGATCCTGCGGTGCTTCCTCGAGCACACTCATATCCCGGATGCCAATCAGGCTCATATGCATGGTACGCGGAATCGGTGTCGCCGTCAGTGTCAGAACATCCACATTTTTTTGCAGCTGTTTGATTTTTTCTTTATGCGTCACGCCGAACCGCTGCTCCTCATCGACAATCAGAAGGCCAAGATCTTTGAACTTCACATCCTTTGAAAGAACGCGGTGTGTTCCAATGACAATATCCACGAGTCCTTTTTTCAGATCCTCCAGCGTTTTTTTCTGCTCTGCCGACGTGCGGAACCGGCACAGAAGATCAACGCGCACCGGAAAGTCCTTCATGCGCTCAACGAACGTATTGTAATGCTGCTGTGCCAGAATGGTGGTCGGAACGAGGTAGACGACCTGTTTGCTCTCCTGTACTGCCTTGAACGCTGCACGGATTGCAACCTCGGTTTTGCCGTATCCGACATCGCCGCAGATCAGGCGGTCCATGATCTTTTTGCTCTCCATGTCCGCCTTTGTCGCCTCGATCGCCGCAAGCTGATCGTCCGTCTCCTCAAACGGAAACAGTTCCTCAAATTCCTTCTGCCAGATCGTATCCTTTCCGAACTGATAGCCGGATGACGCCTGCCGCTCGGCATACAGCTTCACGAGATCCTGTGCAATATTTTTTACCGCATGGCGAACCCGTGTTTTCGTCTTATTCCATTCCTGACCGCCGATTTTATTCAGCTTCGGCACCTTTGCAGCTTCGCCGGACGCATACTTCTGCAGCGTATCAAGCTGGGTGGCCAGCACATAGAGGTTCGATCCGCCCGCATACTCGATTTTCATGTAATCACGCGTTACGCGGTCCATCTCAATTTTTTCGATACCGCGGTAAATACCAAGACCGTGGCTCTCGTGCACGACATAGTCACCGATCGAAAGATCCGCAAAATTTTGGATTTTCTGACCGGAATACTCCGATTTCTTCCGGTTTTTCTTCTTCTCTTTTCCAAAAATATCCGTCTCTGTAATCAGCACAAATTTCTGCATCGGATATTCAAAGCCTCTGCGGGCCGCGCCGTGGATCAGCATGACCTCGCCCGGTTTCAGAACACGCTCCTCATTCTCGCTGTAGAAGGCCGGAATCTCCTCATTCTGCAGGTCCTCTGCCAGATGCTGCGCCCTCGTCCGCGACGGACTCGCCAGTACAATACGGTAACCCGCTTTTTTCCAGGATTTCAGATCTTTTACCAGAAGCGGGAACTGATTGTTATACGAATTGACCGATTTCACCGTCACACTGAATTCGTCACGGATATTCCACTCGCCCTTCTGCGGCTCCATCAGCGATACGGCAACACAGCCGCGGCGGTTCAGTTTTGCCACAAGCTCCGCCGTACTGCACATCAGCTTCGCCTGTCCCGGCAGGAGGTATCCCTTTTCGAGACGGTGGCTCACGCTCTCCTGAAATTCTGCTTCCAGCGCATCGGCACACTCGATGATGCGGTTCGGCTCATCGAGGAAAATGCGGCTGTTCTCCGGCAGATACTCAAGAAACGAGACGGTCTCCGGATAAAAATAATGAAGATACTGCTCCGCTCCCTGCAGAATTTCGCCCTCGCCGATCTGATCGCAGATTTCCTCTGCCGCATGGCGGATACGCGCCGCTTCCTCCGTCATCATCTTGTCGCGGAACTTTGTGCTTTGCGCTTTTGCCTCTTTTTTAATCGCTTTCACACCGCGCGCAATCGTATTCTCTGTTAAAATCAGCTCCGATGCCGGATAGATTGTGATTTCCTCGAGGTTTTCAATCGACCGCTGGCTCTCCGCATCGAAGCTTCGGATGGAATCTATCTCATCGCCCCAGAGCTCAATCCGGATCGGGTTCTGTTCCGTCAGCGGATAAATATCGAGAATGCCGCCGCGGACGGAAAACTGGCCGGTCGACTCCACCTGAAAGGTACTCTCATAGCCGAGCCGCACCAGCTCTTTTCTTATTTTATCCAGATCGAGTTCGCTGTCATTGCGCAGATGGATGCAATGTTTTTCGAACACGCCAAGAGGCAGAAGAAAGTCCATACATCCCCCTACACTGGTGATGATGGTAACTTCCTTCCGCTCAAGAAGTGCCTGGATCACCTGAAGCCGCTGCCGGATCAGCAGATTTCCGTGAATGTCTGCCTGATAGAAAATCAGGTCCTTCGCCGGATAATACAGCGTCTCCGCATCGTACAGCCGGTAATCCTCATATAATTCTTTTGCTTTTAATTCATTTTCCGCGATCAGAAGCCGCACCGGGGCATCCTCGGAGAGACCTGCAATCATGTGGGCTTTCTGGCTTTCCAGACAGCCCGAGATCACCGTCACACCTGCGGTTCCTTTTTTCAGATCACGGAACAGCTCGTCAAAACGGGCAATTTCTTTGATCGGTTCTAATAACGCTTTCATTTTCCTTACTCTGCCGGGTTTGCAGATTTGCGGTTATACTCATTCATAGCTGCGTCCACATCCCCGTTCAGCATCTGCTCGATTGCTTTTGCCGCATGCTCGATCGCCAGATTTACAAGGGGACGTTCGTCTTTCGTAAACGGACTTAACACGTAGTCCGCCAGATCCCAGTTTTTCGGTTTCTCACCGACGCCGACCTTCACACGCATAAAATGGTCGGTGCCAAGATTGGCGATGATGTTTTTGATGCCATTGTGGCCGCCCGCGCTTCCTTTTTTGCGGATACGGATCTGTCCCGGCGCCAGGCTGATATCATCGTAAACCACGATCAGCTCGCTCTCCGGATCCACTTTGTAATAGTTCACCAGCTCCCGCACAGACTCACCGCTCAGATTCATATACGTCATCGGCTTTGCAACGATAACCTTCTGACCTGCGATCATGCCTTTTCCGAACAGAGCCTTGTGGCCTGTACCGGAGGAAGGGATCTGATATTCATCGATCAGATAATCGATGGTATCAAATCCGACATTGTGCTTCGTCCCTTCGTACTGGCGCGTTGGATTTCCCAGACCTACTATAATATACATAAATTCTCCTGTCATCAGACCATTTTCCGGCGCAGTTTTTGTTCACGTCACGGTCAAAACGGATATTCTCCATCCACTTCGCTACTTGCGCATAACCGAATAGCTGCTTCGCCGCACCGAAAAATGATATATTGTTTTTCCATCTGTCATAAAGAAAGAACACGAACAAAAGAGCAGCCTTTTTCCTGCTCTTTTATTCGCTGAAATGCTTCGGCAATGTTTAGTTAAAGTATACCAGTTCGCTCTCCGGTTTCTTGGCCGGTTTGATTTCTTTTGCATACAGAACCGGGCCTTCGCCATCGTAAACCTTCATATAGCCCCATTTTACCGTTGCAGTCACGTCAACCCAGGAACCCATTACGAGAGATTTGGCGCTTGCGCATTTGCAGACATAGCCGATAAAAGAAGTATCATCTGCACAGCAGGTCATTGCCATACGACCCGGAACAAAGAAATCGGCTCCGACATCCTTGCTCTTTAATACCATACCGCGGAAATGAACAGTCTTGCCCTCGTAACGCTCCGGGTTGTCGCCCATATCGACATACCAGATCCCGTAATCGGCGTCATCAATCTCGATCACATCGGCATCGGTATCAAACGGCATCTGATCCTCAAAAATGTTGTCAATTTCGCCTTCTTCATTCTCAAACAGAACGTCGCATGCCTGATTGACTACTTTGATGCTGCGGCGGAATGCCGGAAGCGGATCTTCCGGACGGCAGCGGTTGAACATGACCATATCGGCATTTTTTGCCATCTCCATGAAGACGGATTTCATGTTCTGCATATAGATCTGGAAGCAGCTTGCGTCGACGGTCACGATCTCCTGTACGATGCCCCAACCGCGCGGCAGTTCCATTTCTTCGAGTTTTTTTACGCTCCAGAGCGGGTTGTATTCGAGAATGATTCGCTCCGGGCGGTATTTGCGGTTCAGTTTTTTCAGGTAATCCAGGGTAAACTGCTCTGGTCCTTCTACGATTTCCAGGACGGTGTTGTGTTTGAGCAGTTCTTTTTCGTCGTACTCTACTTCACCTTCTTCGGTTGTGATCAGAAGGGTTGGTCCGTCGATCTGGAAATAGTCCTGTGCTACGGTAAAATTGATAAAAGAGGTTTTTCCACTCTCCAGAAATCCTGTTATGAGATAAATCGGAATTTCTACTTCGTCTTCTTCGTACATTTTGTACCTCCGTTGTCTTTGACGTACTCCCGGAATCTTTCTGCACTTGCTTTTGCGGCTGAGATTCCGGGCGTGCCTTTTGCTTTGTCTCTAAATCAAGAAAAAAGCTGCCACATCGGATTTTGTTTCTGATGCGGCAGCTTCACTACAGTTCACAGGTACCCTGCGGACCGTAATTTTCGCAGCTACTTTGTATTTTTACAGTCCGAACAGCTCTGCCAGCTTATCTTCTGCTAATTTGGAACCGATGACACAGATTCTTCCGGTGAATTCCGGTGCTCCGTCACGTACTTCGTACTCTTCCGGAACCATATCGAAATAGATCCACTGTCCATCGGCGCCTGCTACCATACCTTTGGCACGAAGAACCATACCATAAGCGGTATCCTCGGAAAGTTTCTTTAAGATGCCTTCGATCTGCTCTTTGGTAAAGGTCTTCACAGTCTCCTGACCCCAGCTTGTGAAAACTTCGTCTGCGTGATGATGGTGATGATGATCATGACCGCATCCGCACTCGTCATCGTGGTGATGATGATGCTCATGGTCGTGATCATGGCCGCAGCAGCACTCGTCATCATGGTCGTGGTGATGATGCTCATGCTCCTCGTCGTGATCGTGGCCGCAGCAGCACTCGCCGTCATGGTCGTGATGATGATGTTCATGTTCGTCCTCATCATGATCGTGATGATGGTGCTCATGCTCCTCATCGTGGTCATGGCCGCAACAGCACTCGTCGTGGTCATGATGATGGTGATGATGTTCTTCCTCTTCTACCTGCGCAAGGTTGATGATGGCACCTTCCATCGTATCGAGTACTTTCTTACCACCCAGTACTTCAACCGGTGTGGTAATAATGTGTGCTTCCAGATTCAGTTCGCGGAGCATCTTTACTGCTGCCTCTACTTTTTCCGTATCGGCTTTATCGGTACGGCTCAGGATGATGGTTCCTGCGCTCTTTACCTGATTCTCGAAGAATTCGCCGAAGTTTCTGAGATACATTTTGCATTTCATAACGTCGACTACGGTTGTTGCGGAATTCAGGGCTACGCCTGCTTCTTTTTCTACGCCGTCTACCGCTTTGATGACGTCGGAGAGTTTACCTACGCCGGACGGCTCGATGATGATGCGGTCCGGGTGATATTTGGTGATAACGTCTTTTAATGCTGCGCCGAAGTCTCCCACAAGAGAGCAGCAGATGCAGCCGGAGTTCATTTCACGGATTTCGATACCGGCATCTTTTAAGAAGCCTCCGTCGATTCCGATTTCACCGAATTCGTTCTCGATCAGGACAACCTGCTGGCCTTTCAGTGCGTCTCCGAGGAGTTTTTTGATCAGGGTTGTTTTTCCTGCGCCCAGGAAACCTGAAATAATGTCTATTCTTGTCATTGATTTAACCTCTTTATCTTGTTGATTCCGTTTATAGTTATCTGCAAAAGGGCCGAAGTTTATCCTCCGCCCCACACTCACGCTTATTATAGCAACCATAGAACAAAAAATCAAGAGAATTTCCCTTGCTTTTTCTGCATTTCACCATTATAATATATTACATGTCTTTTCTACTTTAACGCGTTGAATGGGCAAATCATTTTACCTATGAATGGGGGATTTTTTTATGAGTGGAACGAAAGAAAAAAAACTCAATCTGCCACAGTCACTGCTTTTGCTGCTGCTGATCATCGTATCCGTCGCAGTCTGTATCCGCCTGAAAACCGGCGGTCCTATGATCGGCCTGTTTGCAAGCTGGATTTTTATCTATCTGTTTTGTAAAATTTTCGGTATTTCTTACGCCAAAATTGTTGCCGGCGCATACGATGCCATCCGTATGGTCGTCCCGACGCTCTGCCTTCTGATGGCCATCGGTGTCATGATCGGCACCTGGCTGCAGAGTGGCACCATTGCCACCATCATTTCCTGGGGCTTAAAAATGATTAACCCGTCCTGGCTGCTGCCTCTGACGCTGCTGTTCTGCTCCATTTTGAGTATTGTAACCGGTACTTCCTATGGTTCCGCCGGAAGCGCAGGTGTTGCCATGATGGCGATCGGAAACGCCATGGGTATCCATCCTGGCATGGTAGCCGGTGCTGTCATCTGCGGTGCCATGTTCGGTGACAAATTAAGTCCTCTTTCCGATACCACAAACCTTGCTCCGGCCGTTGCAGATGCCAAACTTGGCGATCATATCCGCTCGATGCTCTGGACCACCCTTCCAACGTATGTGATTACCTTAATTCTTTTTACTATTCTCGGTTTCCAGCAGACCAGCGGAAGCTATACCGAGGGAAGCATTACCGTTTACATCGATGCTTTAAACGGTGAATTCCAGCTCGGATGGATTACCATGATCCCTGCCATCCTGATTATTGTATTGCTCCTCTGCAAAGTAAATGCAATCTCTGCACTTGGTCTTTCCAGCTTCGCTGCCGGATTTGTTTCCTATTTTGTGCAGCACGATACTCTGCAGGGCATCATCCGCACAGCTTACAACGGTTACACAACCACAATCGAAGAACCGGTATTACAATCCATCTTAAACCGCGGCGGCATGGGAAGCATGCTCCAGTACGTAGCCATTATCTGCTTTGCTGTCGGCATGGGCGGCATGCTGGAAAAACTCGGTGTACTGGATCACATTCTTCAGGCGATTGTAAAGAGAATCAACAGCGATGGAAGTATGATCCTGGCAACGATGATTGTCGGTTACGTGACCAGCCTCATCAGCTGCTCCCAGCCGATGGCACACGTTCTGACCGGCCGTCTGATGGCACCTGTCTTTCAAGAGCGCAAGGTTGCACCGGAAATTCTTTCCCGCTGCCTCGAAGACTCCGGAACTATGGCTGGTCCTATGATTCCATGGCATGGCTACGGCGTATACATGGCCGGCACACTTGGTGTTGCATGGTCGGCATTTTTCCCGTACTTATTCCTGCTTTACCTGACCCCGGTTTTCAGTATTTTCTATGGATTTACCGGAATTTCCATTAAGCATCTTCCGGAAACCAAAAACAATGAATCAAAAGAAGAGAAATAAGGCAAAAGCAG
Organism: Blautia sp. AF19-13LB; assembly: GCF_003479105.1. NCBI lineage: Bacteria > Bacillati > Bacillota > Clostridia > Lachnospirales > Lachnospiraceae > Blautia > Blautia sp. AF19-13LB. The sequence goes on along the minus strand of NZ_QUGO01000014.1, from coordinate 18,708 downwards.
AAATCGTAACAGAAAATCATAAACAGAAACAGAAACAAAAAAAGAAAAGGAAAAGAGAAAGAATGCAGACAAAACTTGTTCTTCTCGGAACCGGCACACCAAATGCGTGTCCGAATGCCAACGGACCTTCCTCCGCTGTCGTGGTCGGTGACCGTGCTTATCTGGTAGATTTTGGCCCTGGCGTTGTCCGCCAGGCCTCAGCCGCCTATTTTAACGGCGTGGATGCCCTGCGGCCGGATCTTCTGACCGTTGCCTTCTGTACGCACCTTCACACAGACCATACCGCAGGGTACCCGGATCTGATTTTTACTCCGTGGGTGCTGGAGCGCCCGGTTCCATTGAAAGTTTTCGGGCCAAAGGGCTTACAGCACATGACCGATCATATCTTACAGGCCTATGAAACCGACATTGATTTCCGAATTCACGGTTTCGAAAAAGCAAACGAATCCGGCTACCGCGTTGAGGTAACAGAAATTGAATCCGGCATTGTCTACCGGGATGACCTGGTTACGGTGGAGGCTTTTCCGGTCAGCCACGGAACACTGGAATGCTACGGCTATAAATTCACCACACCGGACCGCACAATCGTCATCACCGGCGATACCGCTCCGCTGGATCTCGTGGCAGAAAAATCGAAAGGCTGTGATATCCTGCTGCACGAAGTGGAATACGCCGCCGGAATCTCCTGCCGCGAACCAAAATGGCAGAAATACCACCGGGAAGTGCATACGTTAAGCACGGATCTTGCCGGTGTTGCAAAAAAGGCAAATCCGAAACTGCTCGTTACGTATCACCGGATTTACCATATGAATGTACAGGATAACCACAAAAACCTTGCCGCCGAGATGGCATGGCGCGATGCCGCGATTCTGGATGAAATCCGGGATGCAGGGTATGACGGATATGTCGTGAACGGAAAAGACCTGGATGTATTTTAAAATACGGGGCAGCGTACCAATTCTGGTTTACGAATTGGTACGCTGCCCCGTTCGTTTTGGGATGAGCCCGGAGACGCTTTCTATTTTCATTTACCCGACTGGCAGATTCTTCCATACTCTGCGTTATTTCAAACTGTTTTTTCTTTGACATTAACCTCCTCAGAACGTATAATCATAGTATTACAACTCTGGCAAAACAGCAGGATTTTCTGCTGTTTGTCGTTACAGGAACCTGATCCGCAGACGGCTTGCACAGTCTGCCTTTCGTTTGCGTTCCAGAAAGGATGTTTTATATGGCAGCTACTACTGCGAAACCCGTAAAAAGCGCCGGTAAAATTCCCGGCAGTACCTTGAAAATCATTGCGATGGTCTGTATGCTGATCGACCACACTGCAGCTGTACTTTTCGACCGAATCCTGATTTCCCGTGGTCTTCTGGATGCGGTGAACGCTTCGGACGGAGGCGCATCATTTCTCTCCACAGGAAACACAGCTGTGATTTATTACGCGGACATGATTATGCGTGCCATCGGACGAATCAGTTTTCCAATTTTCTGTTTTCTGTTAATTGAGGGATTTCTACATACACATGATGTGAAAAAGTATGCTCTGAATCTTGGTATTTTCGCACTGGTTTCAGAAGTTCCGTTTGACCTTGCATTTGCGGGAAAACCGTTTTATCTGAATTATCAGAATGTATTTTTCACTCTGTTTATCGGCCTTGTGATGATGATTTTCCTGCAGAAGATTGATGAAAAAACGCATCAGGACGGTACAAACTGGCGGGGAGCCAACTGGAAAGTTTCCATTGGAAAACTGCTGGTGATCGTAGCGGCATGCACTGTTGCTACACTGCTGAAAACCGATTACAGTGCGATGGGAATTCTGACGATTGTTCTGATGTATAACCTGCGTAACAATAAGATGTATTGTATTGGAATTGGCTGCGCCGTACTTACGCTGCTGAGCCTGAATGAAATCACCTGTTTTCTGGCGATGATCCCGGTGCATTTTTATAACGGAAAACGAGGATTGAATCTGAAGTATCCGTTTTATGCGTTTTATCCGGTGCATCTGCTGGTGCTGTTTGCGATTGCGGCGGTACTGGGGATGGCGGGGGTTGCGGTTGTTTAAAAAACGGACACCCGGAAGTGCACCTGCGCCGCCTGGGACTGTGCCCTGGGGCACAGTCCCAGACGACACAGACGCACTTCCGGGCTGACATTGAGGCGGGCGGTGGGGAGGTCTGGATTTGCTGCGCAAATCGACGTGAGATTCTACTTAATATACTTCTTAACTTCCAACGGATACCCCAAAAGCTCTTCGCTGCGAATCACTTCAAAATTCTCCGGTTGAAAATCTTTGCGTAACGTCACAGTGTTCAGGCAATGATATCCCAATCTATGATAGAGTTTCATCGCTCCAAAATTTCGCGCAGCTACCTCAAGATAGACAGATTCAGAATACTTTTTTATCTCGGCTTCGACCAGCGCAATCGCATGACTTCCGTATCCGTTTCCCTGGTATTCCGGAAGTACGAAAAGATCTTCGATCCAGTCAACTTCCGCCCCGCGGCTTCCGAGATGCACAAATCCAATGGGGATCTCTTCTTTTAAGATAAAATAAAACACATGCCCTTTGTCTGTCCAGGCAGCAAGATTCTCCGCGGCCTCTTCGTCGGTTATAACATAATCACCATGAGCCAGCCAAAAGCCTCGAATCAGCTCTTTTGCAAGTTGTGCTTCGTTTTCATATTTCTGTAAAGCTATAATTTCATTCATTTTTTCATCTCCCTTGTTTTTTTAACCGAATCAAGTAAGTTCCAACCCCCTGCTTATTGCTTCGCGCAATGGAAGCAGGTGACTTGCTTGATTCGGGTCAAAGCGGATATTCGCAATCCGCTTCGCTACTTGCTCATAACCGAATAGCTGCTTCGCAGCTTATCAGAAGTGGCTTGTACCACTCCTGATACAAGCAAGTCCCCACCCACTGCTTATTACTTTTCGCAATGGAAGCAGGGGACTTGTTTGATTCGGTTAAACTATGATATACTCAAATCATCATGATACCAGGCTCAAAAAGCTAATGCAAGCTCGCTTGCAAGAGGATTTTTGAACTCTTGACCTGTCAAAAACATGACGAGGAGTGCAATGATATGAAAAAAGCGACAAATTTGATATCCTTTCTGATTTTAATGATGGTACTGGTCGGCTGTAGCAAAGAAACGGTCCATATCGACTTTCCTTTTGAAGTTGGAGATGTTGAAAATGTCGAAATGTACCACTATGCGGGAGCACCGGTATCAGCAGAAAAGAAAATGGTCGTTGCAAAAACTGATATAACAGACTTGTATCATATGTTTGAAAACTTATCATTGACAGACAAACAAGTCGAGGAAATCACAGGCGCAGATGTGACCAGTTTTCGATTTAACCTTTCGGATGGGACAAACTACGAACTGGTTTATGTCTGCAATGGAGTCAAGAATGGAAAGCTGAAATCTTCCACGGGCAATTTTGAATACTTCACAAGTTCAGATATCGGCTCATATTGGTCGAATATGGATCTTGAATCAGTTTCGGTGAAAGAAAGTGAATTGCCGAAGTGGCATAACTGATTCAGCCTCGAAGGACTCCCTGTCATACGCGCTGGGGTGTTTTTATATATGATTCATCTCGTTTCCGTTTCTCATAAATCGCTTCCATCCATTCCAGCACATCCTCTTTGTTCTGCTGAAACGGTTCGCTGTGGCTCAGGAGAAAATACGGCGCACGCACGTTTTTCAGAACTCGGATTTCTGCCAGCAGGCGCTCGGCATTATAAACGGTCTGTCCGTTTTTCTGCGTCGCATATGCCGCATCCCCGAGAAAGCACCACGTCTCATCCACTTCCAATGCAAGCGATCCTTTGGCATGACTCGATGGAATCGGAAATAAATGTAACCGCACGTCACCGTCCTGAAACCACGTATCTTCTTCTATCACAGTTCCTGTTTTTGTATAACGAAACGTATTTTTCCCCTGGTAAACCGCTTCGCACGAAATCTCCGACAGATTCCCAATATGGTCGGGATGAAAATGGGATAAAATCACCCGAATTTTTTTTCCTGTCTGTTCTGACTTTTCCTGCAGAATTTCTGAAACCGCAGGATGATTTCCCACGTCATATACCCAGAAAAATGCATCACCCTCGATGATCACAACATTTGCCGAAAGTGGATGTTCTGTCGGTGTAAGATAGGAAATGTGATCGTTGATTGTCTGGATGTGCGGAATCTGTATCGGCTCTTTTCTTTCTTCTTTCATCAAATCAACACCTCTTTTCCTTCGAACACAAAACACAATGACCGACAGATTTAAGAAATCTCTTTCGTTCTCTGCCGGTCATGATATTAATGAAAATTAGTAGCTATCTTATTTTAGAAGCTGAACACCGCCACACCATACGCCGGAAGTGCATATGCAATCCGATATGGCTGGCCATCGCATTCTCCCTCTTTGGCACGGTAGGCTACCTGGCGTTTTTCGGTCGGGCCGCCGTATTTCATATCGGAGCTGTCGAGTATCAGGCGGTACTGTTTTTTGCGCGGTACGCCACACATATAATCCGGACGCTCGACCGGTGTGAAATTGCAGACGAACAACAGGTTGTTTTTTCCTGTCGGTGACCAGCGGACGAAGCTGTAAATGCTGCGGTCGCCGTCGTTGGCATTGATCCACTGGAAGCCTTCGTAGCCGCAGTCGTTCGCGTAGAGTGCCGGGTACTTGCGGTACATTTTCAGCAGGTCACTGAAGAAGGTCTGCAGATGCTGATGCCCCTCATCTGCCAGCAGGAACCAGTCGATCTCGCGTTCCTCGCTCCACTCGCGGAGCTGTCCGAAATCCTGTCCCATGAACAGAAGTTTTTTGCCCGGGTGCCCGAACATGAAAGCATAGCCTACCATCAGGTTCTGGAATTTTTCCTTCAGATCGCCCGGCATTTTGTTGATCATCGAGCATTTCAAGTGGACAACCTCATCGTGCGAGAGCACCAGAATGTAGTTCTCGGAAAATGCATAGGTCATGCCGAAGGTCATCTTGTTATGGTTGTATTTGCGGAAGTATGGATCGAGCTTCATGTAATCGAGGAAGTCATGCATCCATCCCATGTTCCATTTGTAGGAGAAATGCAGGCCGCCGTCCTCTACGCTTCCCGTTACCTTCGGCCACGTTGTGGACTCCTCGGCAATCATGATGACACCTTTGTTTCGTCCGCGCACCAGGGTATTCAGGTGTTTGAAGAACTCGACGGCTTCAAGATTTTCATTTCCGCCGTTCTTGTTCGGCACCCACTGGCCCGGCTCTTTTCCGTAGTCGAGATACAGCATCGAAGCAACAGCATCGACACGGAGACCGTCTACGTGGTACTCTTCTACCCAGTAAAGCGCATTTGCCAGCATAAAGTTTTTCACTTCATTTTTGCCGTAATCAAAGATCTTCGTTCCCCACTCCGGGTGCTCGCCCTTTCTCGGGTCGGCGTACTCATACAGCGGCTGGCCATCAAAATCAGCAAGGCCGTGCGCATCTTTCGGGAAGTGTGCCGGTACCCAGTCCAGAATAACACCGATTTTATTTTTATGCAGATAATCAACAAGATATTTAAACTCTTTCGGTGTTCCGTAGCGGGAGGTCGGTGCGTAATAGCCCGTTACCTGATAGCCCCAGGAACCGTCAAACGGATGCTCTGCAATTCCCATCAGCTCTACGTGGGTATAGCCCATTTTTTTTACGTAATCGGCAAGCGAATGTGCGAACTGAACGTAATTGTAAAATCCGTCCGGGTTGGATTCGGACCACGGATGTTTCATCCAGGAGCCCGGGTGCACTTCGTAGATGGAGAGCGCGGATTTCTGAACGTCAAATTTTTTGCGGTTCGTCAGCCATTCGCTGTCACCCCAGCGGTAGCCTTCGATTTCCGCTACTTTTGACGCGGTACCCGGCCGTTTTTCGGATGCAAATGCGTATGGATCTGCTTTGTACAGTTCTCTTCCGTCCGGTGTGCGGATGTAATATTTATACATCATTCCCTCGGTCACGCCCGGAATGAACACTTCATAAACGCCGTCCTCGCCGACTTTCCGCATCACATTGGCATGGGCATCCCAGCCGTTGAATTCGCCGATGACAGATACTTCCGCCGCATGCGGAGCCCATACGGTGAACCAGGCTCCTACTTTGCCGTCTTTTTTGTCCAGGTGCGCACCCATTTTCCGGAAAATATCGTAATGGGTTGCCTGACCAAACAAATACTGATCCAGTTCAGAAAATCTTGGCTGATAGCCCGCCGGTTTTTTTGGCGCTTTTCTGGTTTTTGCTGTTGTTTTTGCAGTTTCCTTCATAGAAAAAATCCCCTTTATGATTCTTTTTCAATCAGAACACAGCCGCACGGAGGTACTTCAACAAAAAGTTTTCCATTTTCCGGAGAAATGGCTTCTCCGGTTACCGCGTTTTTCCATGTTCCGTCGCAAGATGCAGGAATCCAGACTCCCGCACTCTGGTTTTCATCATTATTTACTGCTGTGATCAGAGCGTCTGTCTCATCCAGGCGTGCAAAGGCATACTGGCGGTTGGTCAGCATGAGTTCGCGGTATCTTCCCGTTCGTGCTGCAGGATGTTTTTTTCTGACGTCTGATAATGTTTTGATCCATGCCGGAAGTTTTTCTGCCGGCGGATTTTTCTCCAGTTCTTCCAGATTCAGCGCCGGACGCAGCGGATCGTCGTTTCCGCCTTCTTTTCTTCCCTCGATGCCGAATTCCGATCCGTAATAGATGGACGGGATGCCCGGCAGGAAGTACAGCAGCGCATAAATTGGAATCATGTTTTCTTTTACGTTCAGCTTGCTGGCCAGACGGTCTACGTCGTGGTTGTCAACGAAGCTGTACAGTTTCTTTCCTTTGTAAATGCCGCCGTTTTCGTCAAATTCGCGGCGGATCGTATGTGCAATTTCGAAGTAGTTATGATCGTTATGTCCCGAATAAAGTCCTTTGTGAAGCTCGTAGTTTGTGACACTGTGCAGCAGATGCTGGCCGTCTCCGATGTAGCGCGCATAGTCGCCGTGGATGACTTCGCCCATCAGCCAGAAATCCTGTTTTTTGGCGGATGTGCGTGCGCGCATCTGCTCCATGAAGCCGAAATCCAGGCAGTCGGCGCAGTCGAGACGGATGCCGTCGATGTCGAATTCGTCGATCCAGAAGTCGATGACATCAAGGAGATAGTCGCGGACCTGCTGGTTCTGGAGATTCAGGTTGACGAGTTCGAAGCAGTTTCTCCATGCTTCGTAGGAGAATCCGTCGTTATAGCAGGTGTTTCCGCCGAACCAGATTCCTTTGTACCATCCGCAGTACGGGGACTGTTCTCTTTTTTCCTGAATGTCGCGGAAGGCAAAGAATTCGCGGCCGGTGTGGTTGAAGACACCGTCTACGACGACTTTGATGCCGAGTTCGTGGGCTTTTTTTACGTATGCGGCAAAGTCCGCGTTGTCGCCTAAGCGGCGGTCTACCTGTTTGTAATCTTTTGTGTCGTATCCATGTGTGGTTGATTCAAACAAGGGGCCGATATAGATTGCGGTACAACCGAGATCTGCGATGTGCGGAAGCCACTGTTCCAGTGTGGAAAAGCGGTGTACGGTTTCTTCCGATTCATTTTTCCTCGGCGCACCGGTCAGTCCGATCGGATAGATGTGATAAAATTCTGCCTCTTCATACCATGGTGCCATTTTGTTTGTCCTCCTTGTTTTTGGGTTATGAGTAAATTCCATACATGAACTGGTGTACCAGACGGTAGACTTCTTCGTCCCGGACGACGAGGTTGGAAAGATCGGATTGATCTCCTGCTGTCATCATCAGGTAGTGCATCAGGATTCCGGAGAAGCCTACGGCGAATTGTTCCTGACGGCCGTTCATGTTGCCGAGTTCGGCGCTGGCGTTGTCGAAGACGTCGACGCACAGGTGATAGAACCGGTCAATCATGGGGTATACGGTGCGGAAGCCTTCGCTTTTTCTTCCGGAATAGAACAGTGCCATCATCAGCATATGAAATTTCGGGTCTTCGGAGGCTCCGTTGAAGAAGGCACGCGCGATGCGGTACAGTTTTTCGGGGATGTTTTTCCCGGTTTCGGAGGCTTCGATGAGTTTTTGTTCCATGGGCTGAAAGTGCTCGTTTAGCAGGGCTTCGAGGAGGCCTTGTTTGCTGCCGAAGTAATAGTACAGGGTTGGTTTGGATACTCCGGCGGAGTCTACGATCTGCTGAACACCGACGGCGTCGTACCCGCTTTCGTAGAAGAGGGTCAGAGCTGAGTTCATGATTAGCTGACGATTGTCCATTTTGAATCCTCTTTGTTGCGGAAGGGACGCTCTCTGGAGTTCGCCTGGCCGCGGTGTGTTTGGGTGGTTGTTTGTTACGTGTGAGTTGGCATTTGTTTTGGTTTAAAATGCTTTTGTTGATTTTGTATTTAAGAAGTCTGCTTTTGTGTGTGATGGTCGAATTGCGTGAGTTTTTGGCAATTTTGACGAATTTTGTTGGATTTTGCAGGTTTCTTATGTGTGTTTCTGTTATCATTATACCAATCGGTATATAAAAAGTCAATGCGAAATATATAATGGATGAAAATAGATGCATAGAAAAAGAACCGGCGGGGAAATCTTTAGTTTAGTTCTCAGATTTTTCTGTCGGTTCTTTTCTTATTTTCCGATACTGTTTTTATACGAACTGAACCTCACATGACTAAAGTCACGTGCTTCAGACCGCTTTAGGCGGCAGACAAAATATCAGCGGATACGCCTGTTTCTTAGATCTTGCGCGGATACGCGCTTCTTCCCTGCAAGATTCTGAACCTTTCTGTCAGTTCTGTTTGCTTTCGCGATATTATATTGTTTTCCAAGTAACTCATTCACCATGTCCATCAGCTCTCTTTCGTCTGCATAGTTCTTTCGTCCTTGAAGCTATAAAGTGCACAGTCCTTTTCTCCATCTGCTTTCACAGACTTCTCAGATACTACGACTGTGTCGGACTTCCTGCCATTCATTTGGATTCCTGACGCATTTCTTTGTTTTGGTTTCCATACCTTTTTTTCAGGAAATGACAGGATCTCAGCTGTTCCGATAACATACTTATCATCAACCTCGCCAAGTTCTCAGACTGGGGGCCGCCGTTATGTCCTCGCCATATCGGACATAATCCTCCTTCTGCATTTTTTTGCATTTTCTCTTTTTGTTCTCCAATTGCTGTTTTCCTTCAGATGCCGTATAATGGAAACAGCATTTTTCAAATTCAAATTAAGGAGAACATAAACTGATGATACGATTTAATAATGACTACAATCACGGTGCGCACCCGGAGATTCTGGAGGCGCTGGGGGCTATTAATGGGAACAGTTATGGTGGATATGGGGAGGATGAATGGTGTGAGAAGGCTGCGGAGCTGATTCGGGAGAAGATTCATTGTGCGGATGCGGCGGTTCATTTTTTTCCGGGGGCGACGCAGGCGAATTTTATTGTGACGGCGGCAGCGCTTTCGCCGGTGCAGAGTGTGATTGCGGCGGATACCGGACATATTAACTGCCATGAGGCGGCTTCGATTGAAAATACCGGGCATAAGATTCTGGAGCTGCCGAATACGGATGGTAAAATTTCGGCGGAACAGATTGCGGCGTGTGCGGCGGCTTATTATGAAGGCGGTGAGCCGGAGTATCTGACGGAGCCGAAGATGGTATATCTTTCATTTCCGACTGAGCAGGGAACGCTGTATTCGCTGCAGGAGCTGACGAAGATTCACGAGGTCTGCCGGAAGTATGATATGTATCTGTTTGTGGACGGGGCACGGCTTGGATACGGGCTTGGATCAGAGAAGAATGATGTTTCTCTCGAGGATCTCGCTGCTCTCACAGATGTTTTCTATTTCGGCGGAACGAAATGCGGTGCGCTGTTTGGTGAGGCCGTTGTGCTTACAGCTGACTCGCTGAAAAAGCGGTTCAAAGCCTACATGAAACAGAACGGCGCTGTCCTCGCAAAGGGATGGCTGCTCGGACTGCAGTTCCACTGCCTGCTGGGGCATGATCTTTATTTTACTGCGACACGCCGCGCCGATGAACTTGCCATGAAACTCCGCAAAGCATTTGCGGCGCAGGGGATTCCATTCTGGGTGGAGAGTTTTACGAATCAGCAGTTTGTGATTCTCACCGATGCGCAGAAGGAAACTCTGGAAAAACGCTATATTTTCGAGCCAATGGGGAAATCCGCGGACGGCGGAAATATTGCGCGGTTCTGCACCAGCTGGGCAACGACGGAAGAGGAAGTGCAGACACTGATTGATGACCTCAAAGCTTTATAATTTTTGTCCAAAACGGCATTCTGCAAACACCGGCGATCTCTAAATCTGCTTTGCAAATTCAAAGAAAAAGCTGTACCGGTGTGCCACGAAAATGCAGATTTTGCCTTGTTTTACTCCGAGAAAGGAATCTTTATGTCTCATAAAATTGGTATTACCGCCTGCTCCAACCCCATGCATCCTTCCTTTTCCGTCGATCTGGCGCGTCTCTGTCAGATTCTGCGGGAGCTGGGCTTCGATCCTGTTTTAAGCCCCTGCCTCTACGACAACGGTTCCGGCTTTTCCGGCACGGGCGCGGAGCGGGCGGATGCGTTTATGAACCTTTACTGTGACCCAGAAATCACGGATATTTTTGATGTTTCCGGCGGCGATATGGCGAATGAAGTTCTGCCGTATCTGGATTTTTCTGTCATCGCCGCCTCCAGCAAGCGCTTCTGGGGATACAGTGATCTCACGACGATTGTCAATGCTGTCACGACTGCGACTGGAAATGAGTCGATGCTGTATCAGGTTCGAAATCTGCTGTACGACCACAGCGCCGAACAGATCACTCTGTTCCAAAACGCTTTTTCCGGGCAGTCTCCCAGCCTCTTCGACCTCCCTTGCACATTTCTGCAGGGCGATCACATGGAAGGTGTGATGATCGGCGGAAATATCCGCTGTTTTCTGAAGCTCGCCGGAACGGATTTTCAGCCGGATTTCCGCGGAAAAATCCTGCTCCTCGAAGCCATGGGCGGCGGCGTTCCGCAGATGGTTACGTTTCTGTCCCAGCTGAAAATGATGCATGCCTTTGAACAGATCAATGGTATTCTCCTCGGAACATTTTCCCAGATGGAACGCGACCAGCTGACGCCGGATATGCCGCAGCTTGTCCGCCAGGCGGCCGGACCGGATCTCCCGATTGCAAGGACTCCGTATATCGGCCACGGCACGGATGCACATGCCGCCGTGATCGGCAAATTTTATCAGATTTCTTCTGACTGATATACATCCGCGTAGCGCACGCCGAACTCCTCTGCGTCTGCATGGCGTTCCATATAGATATCAATGTGGCCGTACGGCGTGCCGCGGTCCTCGACCGTGTAAATTTTTCCGCCGATATTCAGCTTCGTTCCAAACGGCAGAACGCCGGTTGCAATGGTCCGGCCCTGCACCGGCATTTTTCCGGATGCGGTCGGGCCGCCCGCCCAGCGGCCACAGCAGACGGCGCAGTTGCAGTAAGCGGTCAGTTTAAAATTGCCGAGATATTTTCCCGAAGCGCTTTCCAACCGATCACCTGCGGTACTGTTTTCTGCACTTGTATTCTGCACATTTTCTGCTCCCGCCTTCTGTTTTCCACCATTCCCGTTTTCTGTTGTCTGGTTATCCACAGAGTTTCCTTCTTTTCTCCCATTATCCACATCTCCCGTTTCTATTTTGCTCTCACGCATTTCCTTCGAAATCACCCGCACAGCAAATTCTGTCGATTTCTCATAGTTAAAATCTGAAATCAGAATCCCCGTCGCCTCGCTTCCAGCGTGGATTACTTTTCCATCACCGAGATAAATCATGACATGGTAAATAAACCCGCTCTCCCGCTGGTAAAACAGCAGATCACCAGGCTTTGCCTCCTGCACCGGAATGCGTGTTCCAGCTTTCGCCTGCTGGCGTGAGGTTCTCGGAAGGGTATACCCGAAATTAGCAAAAATCTGCTGGGCAAAGCCGGAACAGTCGCAGCCGTTTGTAAGACTCGTCCCGCCCCAGACGTACGGATTTCCCAGGAATTTTTTCGCGTACTGCAGGATCTCGCCGCGCGCTTCGTCAGAAGAAAGAAGTGTTCTCGTCGTTGCATATGTATAGGTGTACGCCTTATTATTCCATGGCTTCACCCACATTTCCGCCATGGGAAAACTTTCCTCCTGCCAACGGTTTACCTCTTTTTCAGCCTCTTCTCCGCGCAGGAGATACCGCGCGCAGACAAATCCACGGACATCGCCGGATTCCACATAAACCCAGTCAGAATCCGTATCCGCTAAAATATAACAGAGGCTTCCCTTCGGCAGGATTCCGACGATTTTCTGATTTGTGCCTTTTCCTTCGCGGACGTGAAGCCAGGAATTCACATCGGCGATAGCATATGTTTTTTCAACCGTATGAAACAGCCACGGCATACGGGAAATCGTGACTTTTTCAGCTTCTGCCGCCTGCCACTCACTGTAGCTTTCCCGCGTGCGCTCAGCTTCCTGCTCTGCCGAAAAGACGGGTTCAGCCTCGGCGGCTGGCGGTTCCGCAGACTGTGATAAATCAGAATCCGAAGAGACTTCTGCCGTCTTGTCCCCACCAGTTGCATCATCACTTCCTGCAGATCCGTTTTCTTCCTCCGGCGGTTCCATCTGCTCCCCATCTCCGCCGCCGATTTCTTCCTGCCCCGGCCATGGATCGTTGGAAATATCTTCCCCTTCGCCCGGCCACGATCCATCCATTTCACTGTTTCCCGGTGTTTCCGTCATGTCTCCCTGATCTCCCGGTTCTGGATTTTCCGGCTCCTCTGGCTCTGTCTCGCCTGCCTCTCCCGGTTCTGCATTTTCCGGCCCCTCTGGCTCTGTCTCGCCCGTTTTTCCCGGTTCCGTCATTCCTGCATTCTCTCCGCCGTCAGGCTCCTGCGGTTCCGGTTCCTCCGGGACTGTCTCATCTTCTTTTCCCTCGGATCCACTTTCCTCTTCCATCTCATCATTCTGCGTACCTTCCGGTTCTGTCACCTCTTCCGCTTCCGCAGGTGCCTCCTCCGCCGCATCTTCCTCCACGCAAAAAGAAGCAGCCCCAACGGCTGCTTCCCCTGCAATCTCAATTCCAATCTGTCCCGGATCGGCCGTTTCCTCTTCTGCTGCATAAACGGCTGTCGGGTTTCCCAGTGTCACTGCGAGCGCACCGATCATCGCGGCGCGCACCAGCTCGGCGCATTTGTCGCCCATCATTGTTTTATCAACCATTTTCGCTTTCTCCTATTCAATTTGTCCGGCCAGACGGAATTGATCCGAACAAATAAAACAGAAGAAACACCTCTGGTATCGCTTCCTATTCCTCTGCTCGAAACAGTCTGACCGCATTTTTTTCTGTCGTCTCAATGACTTCTTCTTCCGAAATTCCCTTGAGTTCTGCGATCTCCTGCACAACGTACGGCAGATACAGAGATGAATTTCGTTTTCCCCGGTACGGAACCGGTGCCAGATACGGACTGTCTGTTTCCAGCAGAATGCGCTCCATCGGAGCCATCTGAACCACTTCTTTGATCTTCTTTGCATTTTTGAACGTCACCACGCCGCCAATGCCAAGATAAAATCCCATTTTCAGGTATTCCTCTGCCATCTCCACAGAGTAGGAAAAACAATGAATGACGCCGCCGATCTCCTCCGATTTTTCTTCTTTCATGACGCGGAGCGTATCGGCCGCCGCCTCCCTGCTGTGAATAATCATCGGAAGTTTTTCTTCCCGAGCAAGCGCAATCTGACGGCGGAACCAGTATTCCTGCTTCTCGTGATTCTCCTTGTCCCAGTAATAGTCAAGGCCAATCTCACCGACCGCGACCGCCTTTTCCATGCGGCAGAGTTCCCGCATCCGCGCCATCACGTCCTCGTTCAGATCGCCCACCTCATCCGGGTGAAGGCCGAACGCGCCGTAGATGAACGGATACGCTTCCATCAGTTTTCTTGTATTTTCCAGTGATTCCAGATTTGCCGAGACATTGATGATACGCCCGATTCCGTTTTCCTGCATCGAGGAAAGCAGCTCTGCGCGGTCTTCATCAAATTTCTCATCGTCATAATGTGCATGTGTTTCAAATATCATATCCGAATTTCTCCTTAAAAAAACGAAACAGAAACGGAAGAAAGCTCTGCATAGCCTTCCCCTGTTTCCGTTTCCACGTTTATCCATCCTATCGTTCGTTGTTTTCGTAAAAGTAAAGTGCGCCGCTGCGCCTGTGCTTATTATAACGCATTCATTTTTCCCGCGTCAACCAGGAAACGAAAAAAAGTCACTCTTCAACATGATCACCGCCGCGCCGCAATCTCATCCAACAGGCAGCCCGCCACTTCGTCTTTCCCCATCAGCGGAAGCTCCCTGATGCCGTCCTTTGTGATCAGCGTCACCACATTCGTCGCCACACCGAAGCCGGCACCCTCTGTCTTCAGATTGTTCGCCGCGATCATGTCGAGATGCTTCTTCTCCAGCTTCGCGCGCGAGTTTTCCACCATATTCTCCGTTTCCATCGAAAATCCGCACACAAACAGACCCGGATGACGGTTCTTTTCCACCCATCCCAGAATATCATCGGTGCGCTCCAGCGGAATACTCATGTCGCCGTCTTGCTTTTTGATCTTCTGATCCGCCACCGTCACAGGCCGGTAATCAGCAACCGCGGCCGCCTTAATCAGAATATCCGTCTCCGGCAATGTCTCCCGCACCGCCTCCAGCATGTCCTTCGCCGTCGTCACCGGTCGCATCGCAACGCCTGGAACCGGGGCTAATGAAACCGGGCCGGAAATCAGCGTCACCTGCGCGCCGCGGAGCATCGCCTCCCGCGCTATCGCGTATCCCATGCGGCCGCTGCTGTGGTTCGTCAGATACCGCACCGGATCGAGGGATTCCTGCGTCGGGCCTGCAGTCACGGTGACACGCACACCAGCGAGCGTCTTTTCGCGGGCAAGCTCCATCGCGATATAATCGAGCAGCACCTCCGGGTCCGGCAGTTTTCCTTTTCCGACGTCCTTGCACGCCAGCATTCCCACGGTCGGCTCGATGATGCCGAAACCGTATTTTTTCAGCGTCGCCAGATTATCCTGCGTAATCGGATTTTCCAGCATTGCCGTATTCATCGCCGGAGAGACCAGCTTTTTGCACTTCGCTGCGAGCACCACCGTTGTCAGCATATCATCTGCAATGCCGTGTGCCATTTTTGCAATCACATTGGCGGTAGCCGGAGCAATCAGAATCAGATCTGCTGCTTTTGCCAGTGAAATATGCGCCACCTCATATTTAAAATCACGCGCAAACGTATCGACCACGCAGCGGTTGTTGGTCAGCGTCTCGAACGTCAGCGGGGTGATGAACTGCGTCGCGTTTTCGGTCATGATGACATGCACGTCTGCTCCGGCTTTCCGAAGACCGCTCGCCACATTTGCCATTTTATAGGCGGCAATTCCGCCTGTCACACCAAGTACAACACATTTTCCGTCAAGATTTTCCATTGTAACTCCGTTCTGCTGCCTCGAAGCAACTTTTTTCCTATGATAGTTTTAAGTATAGCAGACAGAAAAACAGATTACAACCAATCCTGTTTGCCATTGATGCAAAAAGGCTTTATAATAAAAGGACAAAAGAGCTCTACTTTTAAAATAATCGCGAGGTATTTTTATGATTTTAGCCATTGATATCGGGAACACAACCGTTACGCTCGGCGGCGTCCGGACCGCACCGCAGCAAGCGTATTCCCTCGAATTCACAGCCCGGATTGACATCAACCACACCTGGTCTGCCAGCCAGTATGAATCTGCGATCGAGCAGCTTTTTGAAGACAAGAATCTTTCCCCGTCCGACTTTCGGGGCGTCATCATTTCCAGCGTTGTTCCGTCGGTTCTGACGCTTCTGCAGGAATGTGTCCGTAATCTGTTCGGCACAGAACCGCTGCTCGTCACATCCGAAAGTGATCTCGGCATGACATTTTCCATCCCGGAACCGGAAAAAGTAGGCCGCGACCGCCTCGTTGATGCAGCCTGGGCCGCCGCACATTATCCGCTGCCGGTCATCACCGTGGATCTTGGAACAGCGACGACCTTCAATGTCATCCGGGAAAACAGCGTCTTCTGCGGCGGCGCCATCGCACCGGGACTCGATATGGGACTTGGCGCCCTCTCCGAGCGGACCGCCCAGCTCCCGCGGCTCGACCTCCAGATCCCGAAACGCATCATTGGCAGAAACACCGAAGAATGCATTCTCTCCGGCACCATCGTCGGCATGGCCGCGATGCTCGACGGAATGGTCCAGCGCATCGAAGCCGAACTCGGCTCCCCCGCCACCCTCATCCTCACCGGCGGCGCGGCACGCTTCGTCGAACCGCTCGTTTTACATCCTCATATCTATGACCCGAACCTTCTGCTGAAAGGGCTGGCGTTCCTGTGTGAGCGGAATTGTGCAAATTAAAATCGTACTTCCAAATATTCATCAGACTTTTTCATTCTGCATGACGTTAAAAAGCGTGTCTGTTCTCCAGGCACGCTTTTCTCTATTTTTCTATGGAATCGCAACCCTTCTTTGTGTTGCCTCTCCGCTTTTCAGTTTTTCCTGATTCTCCTCTTTCAGGTTTAAAATACACGGGCGAATCACCTCTCTTCCAAAACAGACATTCCGGGAACCTTCCAAAAGTTGAATTTTCTCTTTTCAGTATATCATAAATTTTTCCGGGACACACTCTTTTCCTTCTCCCTATGCACGGAAAAACTCCCGGCACTGCCGGGAGTTTATGACTTTCTTATTTCATAGTAACTATTCAGAACCCCATCTCGATTCCGCTTGCGCTGCATCTCGATGTTGCTTCTCGCCATATGAAATTCCAGAAAACCGTTCATTCATGCAAGCATGATTCACGATTTTCTTCCATTTCGCATGGCTCTGAATAGTTACATTTCATATTACTTTTTCACCTGCTCATATACCAGTCCCGGATAAGCTTCGAGGCTGACACCGTTTTTTTCAAACATTGGAAATGCTTCTGCGCCGGATGCGCATACGGCGGTTGCCATGCTTGCTTGTTCGGTGTAGTTCTCCCAGTTGTCGGTGGTAAGGCCAGGCTGGTATGCTTCCCAGGCGGTTTCGTATTCGGTGCTCTTATCGGAAGGAATCGCATCTTTCAGGCTCTCGCCGGACCAGACGGAAAGCTGATCTGCTTTTTTGTAAGTGTATTCCGGGAGCTGATCGTCGCCCAGCGACTGGTACAGCTCGTAGCGGGTAATGGAGTCTTTGGAACTTCCGTAGGATTTTTCCATCTCTTTTTTCACGGTATCCATATCGGCATCATCCGGGTAGGTGATGTCTACTTCGCACAATACCGGTTTTCCCGTCGCTCCGGTCTGATCGAGGTTGATAAACTGAAACATGACTCTGGAAGTTTGCTCGCCGAAAACAGTGGCTTCTGTATCTACTGCGATCGCGGCTGCACTTTCGGTCTCAGAGAAAATTTCCACCTGATCCCGATCTAAATTCCAGTCGGCAAGCACTTCATCCACTGTTTTTCCCCATCCGGTATCCGGCGGCGTAATTTCCTTGCTGCTCTCTTTCGCTCCCTGACATCCAGTCAGCAACAGAGCACACATTGCAAAAATACCTGCTAATTTTTTATTCATACACCTGCATCTCCTTTCCGCTTTGTTATTTTTTTCACATACTTTTTTTGTTAGCCCTATACTACCATATATTCTTCTGAAAATCTATGACGTTTGGTGAAAATTTTCTTACATTTTTCTTATGCATTCGATTTAAATCAAAGAAAAAGCAACAACATCCCTTATAGAAATTCTCTACCGCTAGTGAACCTCACATGACTAAAGTCACGTGCTTCCGGCCGCTTTAGGCGGCAGACAAAATATCGGCGGATACGCCTGTTTCTTAGATCTTGCGCGGATACGCGCTTCTTCCATGCCGGATACGGCAGGTCTCCACATAACAGGTAGTCCACGGTATATCTGCCTGTGTTTATGCTGCTTTTCGCAGTTCCATTTCTGAAATTAAGTCTCTCAAATCCGCATAAACACATGAGGTTCTACGCTTTACTGCAGGAACTTTTGCCTCCAGCAAAGACCTTTCCGTTGCCGGTAAGGGTTTTAAAATTTCACGGATAAAATATCTTGCTCCAATATTGTACGATGCAGATAAATCACAATTATATCTCTTTCCATTCTGAAAGGTACACAGACGGTGATCCTGTATATCACGGTCAATTTTTCCAGATCCGTCAAACGCAAGCCTGCTCGTATTCCATGCACAGATTCGGGAAATCCGTATTCCTTTTCTATGTGCCTGCTGTCCGCATCGTTTCTGGATATCCCGTTTTCTCCACATCTGCAGTTTCTGCTTTTTCTTCCCGGAAAGTTTTCCTTTCATCTCCAGATATTCGAAAACAATCACATCTGCCCTATTTTCTGATGCATAGAAAACGATTTCCCTGGCAATCTTTTTACCAAGTTCTGTATTCAGACGTTTTGCATATGCCCATCTTCCCTGCACCTGGCGGGATCCATGCTCTCTCTGAAATCTTCGGATCCGTCCCAGCACACGGTACATCCGGTCTTTGTCACTGGGAAAGTTAATAAACTTTCTCCCCAGGATAGTTCCGTCTGGACGCATGATGGTACA
Source organism: Blautia sp. AF19-13LB (assembly GCF_003479105.1). NCBI lineage: Bacteria > Bacillati > Bacillota > Clostridia > Lachnospirales > Lachnospiraceae > Blautia > Blautia sp. AF19-13LB. The sequence continues at coordinate 24 of NZ_QUGO01000014.1, read as the reverse complement.
GACTGCATCCGTATTGATGCCGAG